>NZ_JBJPHU010000264.1:0-1851 GCF_052939515.1 Phormidesmis sp. 146-33 | reverse complement strand
TCACTGTCGGTTCGCTCATTTGAAAAAGACCAGGGGAATTAATCAAACCGCTAGTTGATAGATGTCCAAGGGCACCCGCATGAGGGTCAAGATGGTTTGCTGTAACTGGTTCAAGGGGGTGATTTCCACCGAGCCATCTTTGAGAAAGTAAAGGGTGATGCCCTCAAAAGCAGCCAAGAGTTGTTCCGCCGATGGGCGAGTGGTCGTGCGTTTGGGATTGCCCGCCTAGAGACCGGCGAGCGGTTGTGGTTGGGCGTGCAACTGCTGCTGAACCACAAAGTCAATCAGGGTGAACAGCCGCAAGGCAATGGTGAGCAGAAACATCAAGCCGAGGATGCGTAGCGAGTCTTGCAGATAGACCGGCAAGGCCGGTAAGTTGCCGCGTTTGAAGCGATGGAAGCCGCGCTCTAACTGCCATTGTTGCCGATAGTAAGCAACCGCTTGGGCTAAACTCAGCCGTTGGTCGGGGACATTGGTGACATAGATGCGCCAACCACAGAGGGTTTTCGCCTCCTGGATGGCGGTTGCTAAGGGCTGAAACTGGAGCCAGAATTGCTCAATCGTGCGTTGCGGGGGAGGATTTTTGCGGCTCGGTCGCCCTGGTTTGACTTGTCGGGTGATTCGTTGTGGGGTAATAGTGGTGCTGAAGTAGGTCTCGGTGCGATGGCGTTTCAGAATCGCTTGCCCCTGATTTTGCAAGACACAGCAATCGCTGGCAGGTTTGGCTGCCAGTTTTCCCAAGGCCTGTTGGGTGCGCTCCAAACGTTGTTCCAATCCTTGTACTTGGCGTTGGGCGAAAGCGGCCGCCCGAATCACCAGATAGCGCTCCTGCCACTGGTCGCGATAGGTGCTGGGAGCGGCTTGCCAAAAGGTGCCGAGACTGACCTCAAAGCCCATGCAGTTCGGGGGTTCCTCGGCAGCTTGACTGGGTAGTCGGATCTCTTGCAGCGGCGCTGGGGCGTCAAGCACCCATTGCTTCAATCGGTCGGGAGTTTGCCCCGTCATCGGCATAGGGAAACAGTACAATCCATTGACCCGACTGAGTTTGGCGCGGGTCTCATAACTGGCGGCTTTGGCATCGGCAATGTAGATAAAGTCGCGATGCCCAATCGCCGACACCAAGCCTTGCCAGAAGGGATAGTCCATTGAATCGTCCGCGCCGTTGCCCGGTAAGGTCGCACTCACTAAGGGAATGCCCGCGGGGTCGAGGCTGCCCAAGCTATGGCGATATTGCAACAGGTCGGGGCGATGGTCTTTGCTGTAGCCATATTGCAGGACTGGCACAGCGGCTGCCCCATTGTCGCTTTGGTGATACACCGAAAAACTGCTGCTATCACAGCGCGCCACTTCGGTCGGCAAGGCATAGGTTCGCACTAGATGGCGACCCATCGCTTCTTCCAGCGTGGCGAGGTCATCACTGCCGCCCAACACACTCAGCAGATCCGCCAGGCGGTCATCACTCGCATCTTTGTCGCCGATGCTCCAGCCCGTTACTGCCTCTAACGCCCGATGATGCGCCCGCACCCACGCTTCCACTTGATTTAACCGATGGTCTGCCTGGGTCACCACGTAGGCGACAAATAGCACACTCAACTGACCGTAACTCAGCCCCCGGCGATTCTGGTGAACCGGCATCAGCATCCTATCCATGATTTCGGCGATCTGCATCGTCTTCAACCAGTGCACAATCAGGGGCAGATCATCCACGCGCTCTGAGGGGGTTTGCACAGGGGTCACTCGCATCGGCAGGTTGGCAAATGGCAACGCCCTCCAGCTTAGTCGCAATTCATAGCGCTGAAACCCTGCTCAATTGAACTCGCTCTCGCAACCCCAAAAATATGCTCATCCCCT
>NZ_JBJPHU010000263.1:0-1857 GCF_052939515.1 Phormidesmis sp. 146-33 | reverse complement strand
TTCGTTTCAATCGGCTTCAGCCCCCTAAATCCCCCAAAATTGGGGGACTTTGACCCAGAAAAAGTTCCATTCAAAGAAATTATGCTGATTCAAAGTCCCCCAGAATGGGGGATTTAGGGGGCGAATCCCTCAGCAACAAAGCGAAAAAGTTCATCGAACTCCTAAGAAAACGCAGGTTTCTTTCGGCCTTCCTAAAGGGGGGACTTTGACCCAGAAAAAGTTCCATTCAAAGAAATTATGCTGATTCAAAGTCCCCCAGAATGGGGGATTTAGGGGGCGAATCCCTCAGCAACGAAGCGAAAAAGTTCATCGAACTCCCAAGAAAACGCAGGTTTCTTTCGGCCTTCCTGGAGGTGCGCCTCTCTTGAAGACTGACGTTAAATAACTGACAACATTCAAGCTTTGAGGTGAAACAATGCACAAACCGCATCCATCCTTACAAACCGACCCATAAGAAAGACTAATAGTATTTTTACCTATTTACAGGCATCGATCGCTAAACTTTACTGGCTTCAGACCTCAAATTGTCTTAAGATTGTCCTAACAATTCAGTTGTTCAAACCTAACTCGCTGACCACAACCACCCAGGAGGACTATCTATGGCGCTTGTACCTTTGCGGCTGCTGCTCGATCACGCGGCTGAACACGGCTACGGCATTCCCGCATTCAACGTCAACAACATGGAGCAGATCCAGTCGATCATGAAGGCTGCCCATGAAACCGATAGCCCCGTGATTTTGCAAGCTTCTCGCGGCGCACGCAACTACGCTGGCGAAAACTTTCTGCGTCACCTGATCTTGGCGGCGATCGAGACCTACCCTCATCTGCCGATCGTCATGCACCAGGATCACGGCAACGCCCCTTCGACCTGCTACTCCGCCATGAAAAACGGCTTTAGCAGCGTCATGATGGATGGCTCCCTCGAAGCCGATGCCAAAACCCCCGCAAGCTACGAATACAACGTCAGCACCACCCGCGAAGTCGTGCAAGTGGCTCACGCGATCGGCGCATCGGTCGAAGGTGAACTCGGCTGCCTCGGTTCGCTGGAAACTGGGAAAGGCGAAGCAGAAGACGGTCATGGCTTTGAAGGCGAACTAGACCACTCCATGCTGTTGACCGACCCCGACGAAGCGGTTGACTTTGTAGAACAAACTCAGGTGGACGCGCTCGCAGTGGCGATCGGCACCAGCCACGGAGCTTACAAATTTACCCGCAAGCCGACTGGCGAAATCTTGGCCATCAGCCGCATCGAAGAAATTCACCGCCGTCTGCCCAACACTCACCTGGTGATGCACGGGTCTTCCTCGGTTCCCGAAGATTTGTTGGCGTTGATCAACCAAAACGGTGGATCGATTCCTGAAACTTACGGCGTTCCGGTCGAAGAAATTCAAAAGGGCATCAAGAGCGGCGTTCGTAAGATCAACATCGATACCGATTGTCGTTTGGCGATCACGGCTGCCGTGCGTGAAGCCTTGTTCTCCAAGCCTGCTGAGTTTGACCCTCGCTTCTTCCTCAAGCCTTCGATCAAGTACATGCAGCAAGTTTGTGCCGATCGCTATCAGCAATTTGGCACCGCTGGCAACGCAAGCAAGATCAAGCAAGTCAGCATGGAAGATTATGCGGCAAAATATGCCAAAGGTGAACTGAGCGCTGTCACCAAAAAAACCGTTGGTGTATAAGGTTTAATCCTTTACTTTGTAAGAGGCTGGGTGGTCAAAGGGCCGCCCAGTTTTTTTAGGGATATACTTATACCAAATCAACCAACAAATGATACTCATAAAAATAGTTAATTAACCGATTTCTATCTCTCAGATTTGAAAAAACCTATCAGGGAAGCCGTTTCAAAGTCCCCCAAAA
>NZ_JBJPHU010000057.1:0-40773 GCF_052939515.1 Phormidesmis sp. 146-33 | reverse complement strand
AAAGCCGTCCTTTAGCGAAGCGGAGGACGGGGTTTTAGACCCATCTCTCTGATAAATGGGTCAACCGCTGCCAGAGTTGCATCTGCTACAACGCCCATCAGCCCAACGTTTCCGCCGCCATACACGAGCGTTAAACCTTTTGTTGCTAAAGTTTCACCCAGTTGTTGTGCAGCAAGTTGATAGGCGGGATTCGCCCCCATGCTGGAGACACAAAATACACAAATAGCCTTCACGATCAGCTTTCCTCTAGCGTTTCGTAGAAGGCTATCACAAATTTTGATGGTATTAAAACTGATTAGATTGCTGTTGGTAAGCGAGATAAACGGCTTCTAAAAATAGATCGGCAGTCATTTGAAAGGGTAATTCTTGCATTCCGATTAGCTGTCTAGCTTGACGAGCCAACTGTATACTCAAGTCCGATCGCGCTTTTGATTCCATTAGCGTTCTGCGCTGCAAATACTCCCGAATCACAGCAAAATCATCGGGTAATAACTTCCCAATCTCAGCCGTATTTAACAATTTATTCGCCAGAGATTGTGCATCTGTGGATAGCTGAAACGTTGCAGAGACGACAGGGCGCTCATTTTGAACGACGATCGTTCCCGCTGCCCAATCCCCCACTCGCTTTTCTCGCTTACCCAGGATAATGAACAAAACGCCGACAAACAAGACATCATCAATTGGTCGTAGCAACGCTCTGAGAATCGCCTGAGACAAACCCGCAGGTTGCCCATCATCTCGAATCACGCGGATTTTGGCGAAGCGCTTTCCGATCGTTTGTCCGCGCCACAGTGTCTCAAAAAATACAAAATAGCCAATGTAAAGGCTGAAGCCGACCAGCATTCCGATCGCCTGCATCCACAGGTTCAGATTCCTAGAATTGATATAGTTGGACAACTGCCAATAAACGATCATCCATATGAGCGCAAACGCCAGCAGGACAGCACTCCAGACGATGTAGTCGATCAATAGTGCCAGCGTCCGATTGCCAATTCCTGCCAGCGTAAACTCTAACTCGACACTTTCGGGTGTTTGAACTTTGACCTGATTGAAGAAACGCATAAATTGTTTAACGATCGCGTAACTGCAATCCTAACCCTTCACGACGAGCGCGAAGATCATAATAAATTACGGCTTTGATCACCTGCCAAAAGGGCATCACCAGCGCAGAACTGACAATTAGAACCACAAGAACCGCCAGACCTACAAACACCGCTAACACGGGCACCGAACTTGGATCGCTGGGGATAAAGATCTGTAAAACTGTACTCAAAACCTGCGTCGGAATTTGTACCACCAAGCTAACCAGAAATGCGACGAACACAACCCACTGAATGCGACCTACAGCCCCTTCAGTTAAGTCCCAACTGCGGCTAAGAGAAGTCGTTGCATCAATATTTTCTTCAACGGCGATCGCCACATCATAAACAAACCATCGAGAATAGATTCGGATCAAAACAATTAACGCAGCAATGGTGCCAACGATACCAAATAAAATACCGATCGGGCCCAACAAAGTACTTAGACCAAACACAAGAGCGAGAACGATCACGATTCCAATGTACAAGCCAATAAAAATCAAGCCTAGTAAAATTGATGCTACAAAGAAACGCCAGATTCGGCTATTGGTAAAGCGTCGAGCGTCTCTGATGCTTTCTGGCTGGTTGATTAATTCTGCGTAGGCGTGTCTCGAAATTAAGCCAGAAATGGCAGCCATCTTGGCCCATCCAAAAACTGGAACAAAAATCCACAGGTAGGTGATCAAAGAAAGAATAAGGTACTGTTTGAAATGGGAGCGATAAATTCGGATTCCAGTGCTGACAACGTTACCGACACTAAGCGGGCCGAGGGGACTAGCGGGACTGACGTTTGACATAAGATTGGGTTATTGATTGAGGAGGCGAATGAGGTGTGGCAATAGACTTGAAACTGTCTAAGCCCTTATTAGAGGCTGAGGTGCTTCAAGATTTGCGGTCTAAAGTCTAACAACGATAGAGTTGACGCTATCTTAAGCGACCTAACAGTTAGTTTCCGGAAAATTTAAGATTGTTCAAAATGAATGTCAAACGTTGGATTGCACGACGAGAACCAAATTGGAAATTGTTGGATGCGCTGCTCACACGAGTCGAAAAGCGAGGATTGCGATCGCTCCAGACCAACGAGATCAAACAGTTGGCTAGCTTATACCGATCGGTTTCGGCTGATTTGGCCCGCGCCAGAACCAATCAAGCCGTAGTTGGAAATACGTTGGTTCATGATTTACAGCAGTTAGCCTCTCGTGGCTACAGTCAAATTTATCAGGGGTCACGCCGTCAAGAGTGGAAGGCAATTCTCGACTTTTATCGCTGGGGCTTCCCGGCTGTGGTGCAAGAAACCTGGGTTTGTATTGCGATCGCCACCGCTTTATTCATCTTAGGTGGCTTGATTGGCTGGTGGTTTGCGTGGCGTGATTCGGCTTTTATGTCGCTCTTTGTGCCCGATGAAATGCTGCGAATGGTGCGCGACGATCGCAAGCTGTGGATGGGTTCGATTTTGGGAACGGAACCGACCGCTTCGAGTCAAATCATGATCAACAATATTATGGTTTCATTTAGAGCGATCGCAGGTGGTATGACGTTAGGAATCATCACCGTTTTGCTGCTATTTTTTAACGGGTTGATGATCGGAACGATCGGGACTTTAGTGGGTCAAAACGATTTAGCTTTTCCATTTTGGGCATTTGTATTTCCCCACGGATCTTTAGAACTTCCCGCAATCTTCTTAGCCGGAGGAGCCGGGTTATTGATTGCACGAGGAATCTTATTACCGGGAAAGTTTCGTCGAGCCGATGCACTAAAGTTTTATGGATTACAAGCGGCTCAGTTGGTTTGTGGACTGGTGCCCATGCTGGTGATTGCGGGAGCGATCGAAGGCTTCTTTTCTCCCAATCCTGCGATTCCTGATCTTCTCAAATACATCACCGGAATCGTCTTGTTTGTGTTGCTAATCAGTTATTTCAACCTAAAGCATTCAACTGATCAACAAAGTACCGAACTTCTGAATTATCCTAAAACCTAAAGTATTGAAAGTGATTGTCATGCAAGCCACAGAACGCCGCTACTACACCCCACAAGAATATTTAGAACTCGAAATTTCCTCTGAAATTCGTAACGAATACATTAATGGTGAAATAATTACCATGACAGGAGGTACTCCTACACACAATCAAATTACTGGCAATCTCTACGCTCATCTCAACTTTGCCCTGAAACGCCAAACGTTCAGAGCTTTTGTCACTGATCAGCGTCTTTGGATACCTCAAAAGAGAACTTATACTTATCCTGATGTAATGATTACGCCGCGAGAATTTCAGTTACAAGAAGGAAGAAAAGATACGATCGTTAACCCGATCGCCATTGCAGAAGTTCTCTCTAAATCAACCAGAGATTATGATCATGGCGAGAAGTTTTCTGCTTATCGGACAATTCCCAGCTTTCAAGAATATTTGCTGATTGACCAATACAGTATTCACGTCGAGCATTATTCAAAAACTAACGCAAATCAATGGCTACTCTCTGAATATGAAGATCCGAATTTTGTTCTATCCTTCACTTCTTTTGAGTTTCAGATTGCTATCAAAGATCTTTACGATGAAGTCGATTTTGATGCGGTTGGAGAAACCGACTCGAGTTTTCAAAGTTGATTTTTGGCTTTGAGTTGTAGATAGCGATCGACGAGTTGTTCTGTAATTTGATTGGCGGGCGCATCCAAAACCAACACCCCTTTTTGCTTTAATTCTGCAAACGCAACTTGACGCTGAGCCAACAAATCTAACGCCACTGCCCGCGCATAAGTAGACTGAATATTTTCAGTAATCGTATGAGCTTGAAGGTCAACTTGCGGATCTCGAAGCGTCACACAAAACGGCAAATAACGAGGCGTTAATCGACCCATCGCCGCTAACAATTCTGCCGAAGCGGTGGTGTCTACAATGTCAGTAATTAGCACCACCAGAGCGCGACGAGACTGTTGATTAACCAGCGTTGTCACCGCTCCCAAATAATCGGGTTCCAAAATCTCAGGCTGAATAGGTGTTAATCGCTCAATTAAATGCGTCAAATGAGACTGACCGCGTTCTGGTGGAATCCAGGTGTGAATCTGACGATCGAACACGCCCACTCCCACGCGATCGCCTCGATTCAAACCCGCCAAAGCCAGAGAGAGCGTCGCATTTAGCCCCCAGTCAAAGCGAGAAAGTCCCTTCACGTTAGCCGTCATCAAGCGACCGCGATCGAGCAATATAATCAGCGTTTGTTCTTGTTCTGGCTCCAACACGCGCACCAAAGGCTGGCCTCGTCGAGCGGTCGCCTTCCAGTCAATGAAGCGGAGATCGTCACCCACGCCATATTCCCGCAGTTCTGAAAACTCGGTGCCGATGCCCAATCGTTTTGCTCGTTTCATCGCTCCAGAAGACTGCAAAGTCAACCGAATCGAGAGCGATCGCAGTCCAATCAAATCGGGATACACCGCCACAGTCTGATTTTGAGGAATCTTCCAATCTCGCCACGCCAACCCCCACGGACTCAACTGCCTCACCTGAATCCCCCGCCATTGATGTTCTCCGCGACTGGTAGGATGCACCGTATAAATCAATTCTTGACGACTATTGCTCGGTAACTTTGCCGCCAGCGGCATGACCGACACGCCAAAATCTAAGGGATACGCATCATGAATTTGAATTTCAGCAGGTTGCTTCCCAGCTTCGACCGACAGACTCACTAGGTTATCTCGACCGATCGACAACCGCGACAACGACGATCGCTCCACCCTGACTTTTTCGACCCGACGACTATCGACGATCGCCAACCCCAACACAATTCCATCCCAAATCAAAAGAGTTAGAAGGGATGCGCTTAGACGATTTTCAGCCCAAATTAGGGAAATGAGAGCCGCGATCGCCATTCCCAACAGCAGTAGCCCATAGGTGCGACGAGAAGGAATCATGGGAGGGATGAGGGATGAGGGATAAGGGATGAAGTTGATTCTGCGTTTCAGCCGAGATTTGCTAGTTTCGCTATCTAGGAACGGGAACCTGGCTCAAGACAGATTGGATCACTGCATCAACTCCTACGCCGTCTAATTGAGCTTCGGGACGGAGGATTAGACGATGCCGTAACAAGGGAGGAGCAATGGTTTTGATGTCGTCTGGGGTGACAAAATCGCGCCCAGAAAGCCACGCCTGGGCCTTACTTGCTTGTAGCCAACTGACCGCCGATCGTGGCGACGCGCCCAACACCAGATCGGGATGCTGACGAGTTTTTTGGACAACAGCTAACAGATAATCCAAAACTGACTCCTGAACCGAAATCGCTTTCACCAATTTTCGCGCTTGGACAATGTGCGCTACGGTTGCCAACGCATTCAGCTTCTCTAAGTCCGATCGCTTTGCCTGAAATCCTGCCTCACTGTTGAGCAACATGCGCTTCTCGGCGGCGGCATCTGGGTATGAGACAAACAGCTTAAAGAGAAAGCGATCGAGTTGCGCCTCTGGCAAGGGATAAGTGCCCTCAAACTCTAGAGAATTTTGTGTAGCAATCACCCAAAACAACTCAGACAGCGCCAAACTTTCACCATCTAATGTCACCTGCTGTTCTTCCATTGCTTCGAGTAAGGCGGCCTGAGTTTTGGGCGGGGTGCGATTAATCTCGTCGGCTAATAGAATTTGCGTAAAAATCGGCCCTTTCTTAAGCGTGAAACTGCGCGTATTTAAGTCAAAAATATTCGTCCCCAAAATGTCAGAGGGTAGAATGTCGGGCGTTAGCTGAATCCGCCGAAAATCAGCCTGCACCAACTGAGCCATGACTTTAACGAGCAGCGTTTTTCCCGTTCCCGGAACGCCCTCCAAAATCACATGCCCCCCCGAAAGTAGCGCGACGAGAAGCTGTTGAACGATCGCGCCTTGACCCACAACGACTTTATCGAGGGCTTGGCGGAGACGATTAATCGTGGCGTAGAGGTCGGACATAGGAGGTAGGGAGGAGGGAGGAGGGAGGAGGGAGGAGCTAGCTAGGGGAGGTGTTGGTGGACGGTTTGGATATTTTTGATCCAGGTGGTCAGGTCTTGTTCGCTGAGGCGTTGTTTTTTGGAGAGGGGTTGAAGGACTGGTTGGAGGTCGGTGGTGGGGCGGCCGGTTTGCTTGACCCAGAGGTTAATCAGCGTTTCGGGGTCTAAGGGCGTTGAGCCGAGACCCAAAGCTTGCTGAATTTGAATTTGTTCTGCTTTGCCGATCGCATCCACCACAAATTCACTGCGACCTGCTTGATGCAAAACGCCCGCAAGTGCCTGAATATAAGCTTCACTATTGTCAGTTTTGGTATTGGTTAAGGGCAGAGGTTGACCCAGGCGATGATTGTTTGCCCAGATGTAGACCAAAAGCAGCACGATCGCTTGCACCAACACTGGCAACAGAGGCGTTTGGGTCAAATACGTCAGCCAGTTTCCTTTCTTTTGAGCTACAACTTCGCTTTCTTGGTAGCCGTGGCTGTATTCATCAACCCAAATCGTCTTGCTGTTTTGTTTGACCAGTTTGGCTAGAAATGCAAGATTCGGCTGGTCTTGATAAGCATTGGCACCCAAGTAAGGCGTATTGACGAGAATGACCCGTCCTTTACCGATCGCGCTTTGCCAGACAATAGCTCCATAGCGATCGCCCAACAACTGCGCTTCACCCCGCTCCAACTTTTCCCGGCGAGAAGTTTCGATTTTGACACCACCTGTCTGAGTCGTGCTAAAAGGCGCTTCTGTCGCAGGCGTAAATTTCCCTAAAATAACCAGGGTGTTGCCTCGACGCACCCACTCTAGATTGCTTTCTGCCAGCGATGCCCGATCCATTCCAGGGTCGATCGTCACAAGCGTCACCGGAGCCTTGTCTAAACCAGCCTGTTTCCCAAACTCCGCAAAAGGACGCTTCCACTGTTTAATCGGCGTTTCCTGCTGCTGCATGTAGGCATACCAGGCCCCATACCCATCGGGAGCGCGACTAAACGTAGAGCCACCGACCTGGCGACCTCTCGGAGCCGCAAATAGGGTAAGCAATACGATCGCCACCAGCACAAATCCAGCAAACAAGAGCCGTCGATCGATCCGCTTCATCTGATCTGCCCCTCGCTGCCTTGCTCAATCTCTTGATAGGCTCGCTGACAGGTCGAAAACTCTTCAGACGAAATAGTAGCCTGACCAAAACACAGTTGCTCATGAGTGCTAATCAGAGTTTGATAAGACTGTGCTTGCGGCAACTGCTGGACGACCTGTAAATACTCTCCATCGGTGCGGCTAGACTGATGCGGCAACAGCTTCGTATCGTTTAAGCGCTGTAGCATCGCCATGTATAAGGCACGACACGCTTCCGAATAATTGCCCTGACGCTGAAATTCTTGCATCTGACGCATCCAAGCGGCAACGGTACGATCGCGCTCCTCATCCCCTTTAGCGGGTCGGTTGAGCCAGCGAGCCTTGTCAGGATTTAGAACGTTGAGATAAGTGAACAATCGCCAAATCCGCCAGCCTAACCAAATTGAGGCAAAGATCACGATCGTCCAAAAAGCCGTTTCCAGCAGATTCTCTGGAAACCACCATTGGGGCGCATTGGGTAGATTGGGCAGATTGGGAGCTACAAACACTCGCTCAACCCATTCCCCGGCGCGCCGGAAAATCTGCTGGACTTGCCAGTCAAAACTATTTTTCTCAAAAGCAGCAGACATGCAGGAATCTCATCCAGACGTGAGAGCGATCGGACGCAATAAATCACGCCTCTTGCTTAGATCCCACATTATATTCGCTTACTTCAAGAAGCTACTGAATATCCACAAAATGAAGAATGTAACCAAACTCACCACCACATCTGGCATCGGCAACCCTGGAATTTGCGATCTCAAAGAGATATCTGCTGAAGCAGATCGCAGCGCTCCATCGAGCAAGCCACCAATCAAAAATCCCAGAATCAATCCGCCCAGACCGAGCAAGACCGATCGCCCCAGTTTGCGCTCTTTACGATAGATAAAGTACAGCGTAGAAGCCACACTCACCGCCATTGCTAACTGCAACGTAGAATCTTGCGGATAGAAAAACACGACACCCCCCAGAGCAAGCTGAATCACCGCAGGTAAAGCAATCTCTTTGGCAGCGGGCACGTCCAGCAGATTGCTCAACCACTGAGGAGAACTTTTAGACGGAGACGGGGCCGGACTGGGCTTTGATTGGGCTAGCTTTTCTGGAAAGCGAATGCGATCAGGCACCGGAATTTTCCCTTCCTGGCGCATTTTGAGGCGCTCCATCAGGACAGCATCATAGGCCGTTTCGATCTCGGTTAGTTTTTTTTGATCGTCAGCAAACTCTGTCAACAGACGCTTTTTGGCACTCTGAATCTCCTCAAAGGTCGCACCTTCTTGGACACCGAGTTTTTCGTAGGGATTTCGATCGCTCATCAGCCGTTACTCCACCTTCTCATTCAGGGTAACTTAGCTCAACACAGGTTCACAACTAGACTTTGGACTTTAGACTAAGAACGTCAGACCTCGATCATTTCGGGCTGCTCGGCTAAAAACGAATTCCCTGCTCGTCTCCAGTCTACCGTCTATCGTCCGCCTCTCCCACAAGCTTTTTTGCGGAAACCACGGTATCTGAGGATATTCTAGACAAAAGCTGAGGCATACTAATGCTGATGGCAAATATATCCTGTGTATTACAGAAATAGACAGCTTCTCAACTAGCTCTGCACATCACACCTAGTTTCCACCCCTACACTTTCAACGCAAGGTTATGGTCATGGCTCCAGCCAAGATTCTCGTAGTAGATGATGACTCGGCAATCCGGAATTTGATCCATCGTTTTCTCACGAAGCAAAACTACCAGATGGAGTCTGCCGAAGACGGTAAAACGGCTATGACAACGTTTGAACAGTTCAATCCTGATTTAGTAATTTTGGATGTGAATTTGCCAGATGCCAATGGCTACAATCTCTGTCAAGAAATGCAGAGCCGTACCGGAGTGTTTGTATTAATGCTCACCAGTCGGACAGATGAGGCAGATAGAATTCGCGGATTTAGCCAGGGTGCGGATGATTACATCACAAAGCCTTTTAGCTTAGGAGAGTTGGGCGTTCGAGTTGGGGCGATCTTAAAACGTCAGCGAGTCGTGACAACCGCCGAGCAGCAATGCCTGAGTTTTGACAAGTTGGTGATTGATCCCGTCCGGCGAGAGGTCAAGCTTAACGAAGATATGGTGCCTTTGACGGCGCTAGAGTTTGATCTGCTGCACTTTCTAGCCAGCCATCCGGGTCGGGTGTGGCGACGGGCAGAGTTGATTCAAGAAGTTTGGGATTATGAGTATGTGGGCGATCAGCGGGTGGTAGATGTCCATATTGGTCAGATCCGCAAAAAGATCGAAATCGATACGAGCCAGCCAGCTTTGATTCAAACGGTACGTGGCGTTGGCTACAAGTTTGAGTCGCCTCCCGCAACCGAAGAAAAACGATAAGCGATCGCGGAGTGATGAAGGTTGCTCCGCTTTTTTTTAGCTGAATCCATTTAGCTGAATCCATCAAGTTCGTTCGCTTTGTTGTTCAGCGCTTCTGCTCCCCAATTCTGGGAGACTTTCAAACAAGACTGATAGCGCGAAGCGAGGAATTTCATCGAATTTACGTATTGCTACAACCGATATTGCCGATAAACGTCGCTGGCGGCCCTATGCAATAGAGAGTGCCGATACACCAGAGCGTCCAGATCCTCTGCATAACCGCCGCCAATCACACAAGCGATCGGAACGCCCAATGAGACGCAGGTGATCAAAACTTGCATTTCGCGGCGAAAGAGTCCGGTATCGGTGAGCGAGAGTTTGCCCAGACGATCGCCCAAGTGTGGATCAACGCCAGCATCATACAGCACCAGATCGGGTTTCACTTCTGATAATAGGTCTGGCAAATAATTTGACAGGGTTTGTAAATAGTCGTCGTCTTCCATGCCTTCTGGGAGTGGAACATCCAGGTCACTCTGCTGTTTGGTGCCCGGAAAGTTAACGCCGCAGTGCATCGAAAACGTGAACACACTGGGATCGTTTTGGAAGATAAACGCCGTCCCGTCGCCCTGATGAACATCTAAATCGACGATGAGAATCTTTTGAGCCAGCTTGTGTTTTTGGACATAGCGAGCGGCGATCGCCAGATCGTTAAAGATGCAAAACCCTGAGCCATACGCAGGAAAGGCGTGGTGCGTTCCGCCAGCCGTATTACAGGCTAATCCTTGTTTGAGCGCCAGTTGCGCGGTGAGAATCGTGCCCCCGATCGCGACACAAGTTCGATTCACTAATTCAGGACTCCACGGCAACCCGATGCGGCGCTGGGCCTTGGGATCAAGGGTGCCGTTGCAGTAGGCATTAACATAATCGGAGTCATGAACAAACTCAATCCACGCTTGAGGAGACCGCTGGGGAAAATGGAATTGAGGCGCGATCGCCACGCTCTCCAACAGCAGCATTTCGTAAAGTTTCTTGAACTTCATCATGGGAAAGCGATGATCCGGCGGTAACGGCGCAACGTATTGCGGATGGTAGATTATTGGCAAATCCATTGAAGCATTTGTCTGAAAGGCGTTTTGAGTTTTGTAAATTACTCTGGTCAAGTATTGCTGTTTGTAAGAATTTCTAGGTTGCCGATCTCTAATCCTTTAGACTGATCTCCAATGTAAATTCTTGATGTAACGGTCATGGCGCATTCGGTTTGGCAAACATATTTAAGTCTGATTTCTTTTTTTGCAGCAGTTATTGGTCTTTACGTTTTACATCACGTTAACTCCAAGCCAGGTGAGGAGCTGGACGCTGCTGACCATACGCTGTTTGCGTTGAGTTTTGGCTATTGGGTGGTGCATTGCATGGCAGTCGGGGCCCAAAGAATGGTGTCACCTGACTGGGAGATTGCCGCCTTAAGCCTAAAGTTTACCGCTGTCTTTTCTTATCTACTAACATTCTCCAGCGCGTTGAGTCTGCCTCTGCATCGGATGTCAATTAGACAGAAGCAGACAGAGCCTTAATTTTTACGGAGAGCAGAAGATCGCGACAGCAAGCTTGCCACCGTGATCTTCTCTCATTCACTCTTTGTCGCCTGATTGACTGACAAATCTTTTCAGGTAGGTTGGGTTTCACCAGGTTCAACCCAACGTTAGCAACGGTAGAAAGGCGGCTGTTGGGTTTCGCGTTGCTTAACACCAACCTACGAAAAATCGAGGGTTTCAGGAGTTTTGTCAGTCAACCAGCTTTGTCGCTCCGTCTGGTTGCTACTTTGACATGATTTGAGCGATCGCGGCTTCTAAATCTGCCTGTTCTAAAGTCGTCAACACAAACACTTCTTGGGCAGTTTTTCCGTGACGAGCGATCGCTTTGTAACCGCCGCGAATTGGCACCGATATTTTGAGTTTGAAGTGTGGAGAATGCGATCGCACAGACGCAATCACGCCGGGCGTAATGGTCTGAATGCCAGGATAGTGAGTCAGCTTTTCGAGCAGAGCAATCAACCCAGGAACATGTGTGGAGTGATTTAGAACCAACCGTCCACCAGAGTTTTTCATATCAAACGGTTGACTCCTATCTGTTTATTAATCACCTATGCCGCTTCTAGGGGAGCCATTGTCAGCCCTTCCATGCCTAGCTGCATGTGATAAAGCTCTGCCTGCTCTAGCGGCCCCGTCCAAACAATGGCTTGCCCATCGAAATGAATTTGATTGGTGAGATTCCAGGCTCGATCGCCCGTCATCCCCGGAATATATTTGAGTAAGCACTGAGACACATGCTCAAATGTATTAAAGTCATCGTTCAAAACAATCACCTTATAGTTGGGACTCGTTTTGCGAACTGTTTGGCTTGTCTTTTCGGGGGCAGCCACCGCAGCGATGATTCCCTGAAAGATTACAGCCTTAGAAGCTTTCAAAAGAGTCTTAGTCATAAGGCAATTACCCAAAACTTTAGAGAATTTCTGTCATAAATTCTAGACTACCGCCAAAGAACGGAAGTGTGACAATTCATCCCAGAATTAAACCCAGATCCGACAACCTGGGCTTTTCGAGATGCAGTCGATCGCAACCCAACATTTTTAGGAGAACACTCACGAGATGCAGTCGATCGCAACCCAACATTTTTAGGAGAACACTCACGAGTCGATCTTTCCTAATCCACTGAGGGAGATTGAGCGTGGGCGATCGCCGCAATTACATCAGTTTGCGCTCCACCAAGGGTCGTGAATTCAATAAAATCGTTATCTACGTAATATTCGGTTTTATTAAATTCACAAGCCTTAGATGACTGTTGAATACGATCGTTATTGGCAAAATACCAGATTGGTTCCGGGTGTATTTTGGAAGCCGTTGGAGACCCATCCACTCAGAGGTTTGGCAATTTGCACCCAGATCCGACCATCGGGAGAAACCTTAGAGGTTGCAGGCGTGGTGGTCAAGAAAACTTGACTATTAAAATCAACACCCCCGACAACACTAGAAGTCGTATTCGGCCCTTGACGAACGACGAGGCCTTGGGTTTGAGTGACCCGACGGCACAGCCCTTTGGCAGGAGGCGTAGGCGCGGGATTGTTGGCACAGAGTTTTAGGTTAACCGTCTGCACAAATCCTTTGCTGGGGGCACTTACGCCAATAAATCCATCGGTTCCACCGTTCTCAGAAAGGGTAACGCGCTGCTCGGCGGGTAATGCGGTGACTACGGCGCTGGTGGACGATCGCTGACTAAAAATTGCGGTAGATTGTTTGGCTGCACGGCACTGTCCGACCAAGGAGGCAGGAGTTTGAGCGGCGGCAGGCAGGCTGCTGGTGGCGATCGCCATAATGGTTACACTTGCGATCGCTTGATTCCAACGATTGTTCTGAAGGCTGATCATTTAAATACACTCCTCACTGAGTAAAACTCGCACAAGACGCAAATTTCTGCACTTGTTCCTGCATGGAATTATGACATGCAAGTTCTACACACATTACCAAAATTAAGCAACTGAAAATTTTCTGTAATGTACTGGCTGGGGTCGTTTCAGATCCCATGACTCTTGCCGATCACCCAATGCCGACGAAAGAATCGAGCAAGGGCCGTTTCTTCTAAAGACAAGAAGATGGGACGGCCGTGGGGACAGGTTCGAGGGTTGCGGGTTTGTTGCCACTGGTCGAGTAGGGTTTGCATCTCGGTCAGCGTCAGTGGGGTGCCATTGCGAATTGCGCTGCGACAGGCGGTGGCGACTTGTGCCGTTTGCAGATCTCCGCCCAAGCTCAGTTCTAGCAGGGCTGCTGGGCAATCTTCTCGCTGCGCCAAAAGTGCGGGTGCGGTACGAATCGCCCAAAGCTGGTCGCCAAATGGTTCGACGGTGAGGTTTAGACGATCGAACTGTTCTAACTGATGAGTAGACAGGTGATGGAGAATAATGGCGGGTTCTAAAGGGACTAGCTGCCAGCGATCACAGACCTGTTCGTACAAAACGCGCTCATGGGCAATGTGTTGTTCGACGAGCCACAGGCCAGCGGGGTGTTCGGCGAGAATGTAGCGATTGTGAACCTGAGCGATCGCGGTCAGTGAGGAGTGAGGAGTGAGGAGTGAGGAGTCAGGCTGGATTCCTCGATCGACAGTGTAGCCGCCTCCGGATTCAGCGGTTTTGAGAAGTTTGCCGACGCGATCGCTGTAGAGCGCTTCGCCAACAGATTCGGGATTGAGCCGGAGAGCTTGATCGATCGCTTCACTAACTTTTGTCTGCCAAAATTCCAAATGATGCAGATAGATTTCGGCTTTGGCGGGGTGACGATTCCAGTCAATTTGTTCGGGGGGCACTTGTAAATGCAGCAGACAGACGGGGTAACGATCGCGGGGCAAGGTGCGTCGAAAGGCGTTGAAAATAGTCTGCTCTAAGTCAGGCATCTGAATTGATCGCCCATTGATCGCCACTCTGACCCAATCTGGACGATGACGATGACAGCGATCGGGCAGTCCAAGGAGGATTTGCAGGTTTGAGCTTTCTTGGCTGACTCCTTCCGGAGGAACTTGGAGGTTGATTTCTCGCAAATCAGTATTCTGAACGCTTCGCAAAATTTGAGGAAGAATTTGCCGAGCAGTCTTACCTGACCAGAGATTGAACCATTCTCGATCGTTTTGCTGAACCTGCCAGGTGACCTGGGGATGGCTCAAGGCGATTTGCTGAATGATGGACTGGATGGCGCGGAGTTGTTGAGCGATCGGAGGCAATCCTTCGCGGCGGGCGGGCCAGTTGCCAAACAAATTGTTGACGGTGACGATTGTACCGGGCGCGATCGCGGCAGTTTCGACCTGGGCGACTTCTCCCTGAGTGTTGTAGAGAATCTTCCAGCCCTGAGTTGAGTGGATGGGACGGCTGAGAATTTCTAAGTCTGAAAGCTGCGCCAAACTGTGAAGCGCCTCACCCCGAAAGCCTAAACTGCGAATCTTCCAGAGGTCGTGGCGATCGTGAATCTTGCTAGTCGTATGGGGCAAGGCGGCCTGCTGCAATTCTGGCAAGTCCATGCCTGCGCCGTTGTCTGCGACCTGAATGCGCCCCTGATCGCCCCAAACTGAAATGGTAATGCGAGTGGCAGCGGCATCGATCGCGTTCTCTACCAGCTCTCGCACTACGGCCGCCAGAGAATCAATGACTTCGCCAGCCGCAATGAGATGAATGACTTCGGTTGGTAATGGTTGAATACAAGACCCCATACTTCTAGTCTATCGGGTGATTGCAGGAGGCGACGATCGGGCTGCAAAATCACGCTGCGTAGGGCTAGATCGGTGGGCAACCTCTCAAACGCAAGTTGTTTGACATAAATAATGTGGAGTTCGCTAAATAATCCTGACGGAGAAGAATCAGTCAGTATTATTACGAGTAATAGCGTTTAGGTAGTGCTAACACACTCACTTGTAATTCAGTGAATTTGCGATGTGACTCAGAATTTTGGCGTTGCTGAATCAGGG
This sequence comes from Phormidesmis sp. 146-33, assembly GCF_052939515.1. Taxonomy (NCBI): domain Bacteria; kingdom Bacillati; phylum Cyanobacteriota; class Cyanophyceae; order Leptolyngbyales; family Leptolyngbyaceae; genus Phormidesmis; species Phormidesmis sp. 146-33. The sequence goes on along the minus strand of NZ_JBJPHU010000057.1, from coordinate 25,782 downwards.
GATGAATTGTCCCAAAGCGGAAGGAAACCCAAGGTTCAACCTCAATTTTGGGGGATTTAGGAGGCGAAAAGATGGGCACTTCCCGCGGATTCATCCCTCCAATCAGCAACGCCAGAATTTTTAGGCTACTGAGTGCCTTTCAAGATTGTCAGGTCATTCTACCCACCGTCAATTTGTCAAATCTTGGAGCTAACATGACCGTCTCAACCAACCCCCGTCTACTCGAACAGTTTCAGTTGCAAAACGGAATCTTTTTCCCTAAAAACTATCAACAACTAAAAGCAACTTCCCAAAAGCAACTGTGGGATAAAGTTGGAAAAACTTATTACGGTTCTCAGAAAATTGAGGATGCAAATGAAGATATTCTCAAGGCAAGTCACTATCAAGAAATCACTGGAAAGATTGGCGGTCTTTGGAATCGATTTGCTAACAATCAACACTTTGAAACTATTCTTGAGATTGGTTGTGGCTATGGGAGAGCCTCGATCAATCTTTCTAAAGAAAAGAATTTGACCTGCGATCGCTACTACGGCATTGACATTTCTGAATCCTTGCTGAGACGCTTGTTGCGCTTTAAGGAAGTCTATGATTTCTATCCGTCAGCCGAGTTTAATATTATTTGCGACTCAGCCGAAACTTTGCCTCTTGAAGACAATTCTGTGGACTTGATTCTCTCAAATGCTGTGTTGATGCATATTGAAAAAGAGAAGGTCAAAAAGCTGATGTTAGAAGTGACTCGCGTTCTCAAACCAGGCGGCGCTTTTATTTTGAATAATTCGTTTCACAATCAAAACTGTCCGGCTCACTGGCTCAGAAACTTATCCAGAACAATCGTGCCTTTTGGCGCAAATTCTATCTACTTAAATCAGCATTCTGCTACCGAAATTGAAAGGCTGCTGCACAGTGTAAATGTGCGATCGAAATGCCCAGGATTCATCGTCGAACCCAACACCCACTATGCTCTATTGCCCGAAGAGTTGGGTCGATTTTCGGTGCCATTTGCCCATTCAATCAACCGCAGCCTCAAGCCTTCTCATGCACTCAAAGGAACGTTAGCCTACAGCTACAACGCTTACAGCGCAGGGGTTTTGGGTTAAAGTGAATTCTATAAAATCCTTCGCTGCGGTTGTTAATTCAGGAGAGCAAGCTAAATCCCCCACGAGTGAGGGACTTTGAACCAAAAGTCTTGTCTGAAAGTTTCCCCCAATTGGCACTTTGGAGGGCAAACGCCGTAAACACCGTAGCAAAAAACTCTCATCGAATTGACAACTCAGGGTCGAATCGGGATTTCGATCCAAAACTCAGTTCCTTGACCAGGTTGAGAACTGCACTTAAAGACTCCACCGTGCTTCTCGACGACGATTTCATAGCTGATGGAGAGTCCCATTCCGGTGCCTTTGCCGATCGGCTTGGTGGTGAAAAACGGATCAAACACCTGTAGTTTGAGACTTTCAGGAATGCCCAACCCATTGTCACCAATACGAATCAAAATGCGATCTCTTTGAGTAACCCGCAAGGGGTCGCTTCCCAATCGCTCAGTCCGGATGCGAATAATCGGCGGGTCGCTTGACCTGATCCCGGCTTTGCTCTTTTGACTGTCTGCTTCCTCTAAGGCATCGATCGCATTGCTCAAGACGTTCATAAATACTTGATTTAGCTGTCCGGCATAGCACTCAACTAGAGGCAAATCGCCATACTCGCGAATTAACTCAATCCCCGATGTGTCTGCTTTAGCTTTGAGGCGATGCTGCAAAATGAGCAAGGTGCTTTCCAGTCCTTCATGAATATCAACGGGCTTCATTTCGGCCTGGTCGAGTCGAGAAAAATTTCGTAAAGACAGCACAATTTGGCGAATGCGTTCGGCTCCTACCTTCATCGAAGACAGCGTTTTGGGCAAATCTTTGGATAGAAAATCGAGGTCGATCGCCTCCAATTGCTCAGACACTTCTACAGAAGGGCGGGAACACTGTGCCTGGTAGATTTCGACCAGTTTTAACAAATCGTGGGCGTAGTCGTTGACGTGATTGAGATTGCCATAGATAAAATTCACTGGATTGTTAATTTCGTGGGCGACTCCTGCAACCAGTTGCCCCAGACTAGACATTTTCTCGGTCTGCACTAATTGGTTTTGCGTCTTTCTCAAGTCGTGCAGCGTTTGCTTGAGTTGCTCAGTTTGATTTTGGGTCTGAGCCAACAAGTCCGACTGCTCTAACGCGACTCCCAACTGGGCCGCAACCTGAGTCGCAAACTGAATCTCGATCGGCTTCCACACTCGCGGTCGATCGCACTGATGAATGCACAACAGCCCCCAAAGTTGATCCCCTCTCAGCAGCGGCGTCGTGAGCAGCGCCTTAACCTGAAACTGATCGAGAATGCCACCAAAACACGCTTTATGACCTGCGGCTTGAATGTCATCCAACGCTTGAACTCGTCCATTGCGATACAGCGTCGCATAACTTTCGCCAAAGCAGTGATCCCGCACTTTAGTGGCTAATGCAGAAGGAAAGTCGGGCAATACATCTTCTGCGATGAATTCACCCTCGTTAAATTGGGAATCAGGGTCAAAGCGGTAAACGCCCACTCGATCGGCAGACAGCGATCGCCGCAGTTCTTGAGTCAGCGTTTTAAAGATAGTGTCGAGATCCAGCGACTGGCGCATTTTGGTCACGACTTCAAAGAGAATTTGCTGCTGCTCGGTGGACTGTCTGAGTTGGGCGGTGCGCTCTTCGACCTGGACTTCTAGACGAGCATTGAGGGTTTGCAGATGCTGGTGCATTTCGTATTGCTGAATGGCGGTCGCAAACTGCTTACCCAGGGTTTGGAGCATTTCAATCTCGTCCGTTGTCCAGGGTTGGGCTTGACCCTTTTTCGATTCTTTCCAGACTTCAAACGAGAGTTGAGCGGGACGCTGACGACGATCGGGGTCAACCTGCCCAGCCCAGAGAATCTCAGTCTCAATTTCATCGCGAAACACCGTCAGATAGCCCAACAGTAGATGGCGATGCCAGAGTGGAACAATCAAAATGCCCCGAATTGGAGTAGGACGAAAAGCAAACTGCAAATTGCGTAAACCTGGCTCTTTGTAGAGATTTTGAATCTCCCAAACGGACTGCTCATCCGACTTAAAAAATTCCTTCCAGACGCTGTATTGCTCCATGAGCGGGTAACGAGCCTCAGCCGGGATCTGGGGCTGAACTCCATTGGTATAAAGCCGAACTGAGCAACTCGGCACTCTCGAATCAGAAGAACCAGCAGCACAAAGCTCTAACGCTTCAGGACGAATCCACAGCCGACCGCCCGATCCGTGTAGGGCTGTCACCGTTTCATCAAGGGCAGCCTGTAGCTCGATCGTCGAGAGCGAATGCAGCAGACAGGTAATACGATTGATCGCCGCTTCTTGGGTGGCTTTGGCGCGGGCTTGGCTGGTGAGGGTAGATTGAGCGATCGCCACCGACAGTTGATCGACCACCAATTGAACGGCCCGCACCTCAATTTCTGGAATTTCTCGTGGCTCAGAATGGTGAGAGACAAACAGCCCCCAAAGTTGATCGTGCACCAACAGCGGCATGACTAGAGAAGACGTGACTCCCATCGCCATCAAATACTCAACATGACAAGGATCGACCGCTCGATATTCCAGGTCTGCAAACGCAATACTGGTGTCTACGTCTTCGAGAGCACTTTGGCCAATCTCCTGAGTGTCTACGTTGACGATCGATCGCGTTCGCGTTTTGGCAAACAATTCTCGTGCGTAGAGAGGAATGTCATCAGCCGGAAAGGTCAACCCCAGCAGCGACGGCAAGCGACCGTTTTGAATCGACTCAGCGACGACTTGACCACTCCCATCGGGTTGAAACTGATAAATTTTGATGCGATCGGTGCCCAAAAACTCACCGACTTCTACCGCCGTTGCTTGCAAAATATCTTTTAGCTCTAGCGATCGTCGAATGCGATCAATGATGCGATGTAATAATTTTTCTTGATCAAGGTTAGCGGATTTGTGATTGGTCGGCTCAAGGCTCATCGCTTATATTTCATCTATTAGGATTGGTCAGCACAGAGATAGAAAGACAGAATTCCTTCTGTTTCTACCAGAAAGTATGGGCAAACCGATCGACAAAATTGCGGAGAGCGTGAGTAAAAATTTGAAAGAGACTGACTGTGTGATCTAGTAGAACAATTGAACCGTGATCTTCTCGGCGTTACAGACTTTGAGAGACTTTAAGCCTGCAAATTCCTCTCAGGGTTGAGAAGTTAATGACCTGTAATTTTTTGGCTGACAGTTCAAACCGTGTCGCTAAGAGCAAGGTCTGCCTTCGCCCACTCAATCCCTCGCAAATCAAGATTTTCACAAAATAGTGTCACTTTGCGACAAAAGTCCTCTATCGTATCAGCTTGCGCTCTTTGGGCTGATAGTCTGTGCAGTCTTTTGCAGCCGTTGTCATCGCTAGAGATGGATTGACCGCACACTTGACGTAGGGATTGCTATTAAAAAAGCGACACTTTTTGCAGGGGGATTGCGCCGTCAATTTGTTGGTCTCAACGTCTTTGCGATTGACCTTCCAGGTATTGGAAATCACACAGACCACGGCCGCCCAGACTGCCACAAAGCAAATAGGAATCATCACCATCGCCGCATCTTGATTAGCAACCGATGACGAAACTTCTGGAGGCGGAGAAGTTTGGGCTTGAGTCAGGGTCGATCGATCAGCAATATTTTGTTTTAGAACAGGTAAATAAATCGACTCAGAGGGCGGCATAGCAGTTTTTTCTCACTTGATAGGATCAACCCAGTCAGACTCCATCCGAAGGAGGAAATGCCCCTTGATGCTGTGCTGGCGATTAGGTGCAAATTTAATCCAGTTAATCTAAGTTTTAGCGACGCTTGGGACAGCTTATCTCTGTCAACGGTTTTGGATTTGGTAAGTTCACGTATGCCAATGGAGATAATTTGGGTGAATTGGTTACGAGCGAATGGCTTTGAGAATCGGATGTTAAATTGATTGATTCCCGATAGGATAGTGCAGAGCAAATCACAACAAACTTCAGAGCAATTGCTGAATGGTAATGTTGAAGGCTTGGTTGTCGATCGGTTCACTATAGTCGTCATGGAGAATTCAAGATGATCAAGAACGCTCTAGCAGCTTTCTGCACGGTTGCTCTGTTATTTGCCGTTCAGCCTGCTCAAGCACAAAATCCTGCTCCGGCTCCACAAGCTGCCCCTGCTGCGTCTCCTCAACCGAGTAAAGACGAAGTGCAGAAGTTTGCGGGAGCCATCAAACAGATTTTGGTGATCAACAAAACTTCTGAGCAGCAGGCTGTGCAAGCGATTCAGGGGGAAGGCTTGACACCGCAACGGTTTGACGAAATTTACAAAACGCAGGCAAATCCTAAAGCAACTCCCGCCAGCCAAATTCAGCCGAAGGAGCGGCAAAGTTACGATCGCGCAGTTGCTAAGTTAGTGACGATTCAAAAAGATAGTCAATCTAAGATGGAAAAAGCGGTACAGGATCAGGGTTTGAATGTGCAGCGATTTAACCAGATCTTTGAGGCGATTCAAAAGAATCCTCAGCTAAAGCAAGAAGTTCAGCAGTTGATTCGCAAGTAGAAGTTTGCTTTTAGCGGTTGGCAAGGGGTCGATCGCTAGAAGTTAATTAAGTGGTGAATTTGATGGCGTTCTTTTGCCTCGTCGCGTGGAGCTTTTGCCCCCAAGCTGCCATTGGGAGACTTTAAGAGGTTAGAGCAGGCGTAGCTGAGTTTGAGTGAGTTGGGTCGAGGCGGGATCTTCGAGATCGATCGCCAGATCGCTATCTCCTAACCAATCAGTTTGATCGAGAAGGTTTTGGGCGGCCGTGAGAATGGGTTCTTGCAGGTCGCGCAAATCTTCTCGGTTGTCTAGGTAGGCGCGCAGGGCGTTCAAGGGGTCGATCGTCGTCCCAATTCCCAATTCGGGGAGGCGCGATCGTGACAGTTGGCTAATTAATTCGGGTTGAAGGGTGTAGCTGTGGGCGATGCTCAGGGTTTGGTGAAGTTGGGTGTCGTCCATGCGATCGCTCTGTTCGGGACGAAGCTGGTAAATCACTCGCACAACAGCATTTTGAACGGATTCTGACTCAATGGCTTCGAGTAGGGCGGATTGCGGATCGTCTTCTTCGGACAAATCAAGCTGAATGGTGCAAAATTTGCGAACGGGCAGGGGACAGAACTCGATCGCCGCATTCCCTTTTTGCAGGTCAATTAGCACATAGCCTTTGTCTTCTTTTTCTTCACTAAAATCAACTCGTTCAATACTACCGGGATAAACGATCGGTGGATCTTGACAGAGAACTTGATGTCGATGAACATGACCTAACGCCACATAATCGAAACAGTCGCGTGTCAAAAACGACAATGGAATCGTGAATCCTTTTCCGACTGCCAAAAACCGCTCTGCGCCGTAGTTTGCGGCATCTGCCATCAGGTGAGCTAAGAGAACGGTGGGAACGGTAGGATCGAGTTTGCGAATTTCACCTTCTAGGGCAACGCGGAGGCGATCGAGCAGCAAATGTCCCACTTCTGACATTGACAATCCTTCGGTCTCTGGTCGCGTTAGTAAAGTAGACCGATTGAGCCACGGCAATGTGATCACTTGAACCAGGCCGTTTTGAGTTTGAATGCAGTGCGTTTCGAGGCGATCGCCCACCACGATATTGGGAACGCCTAACGTTCTGTAAATGCACAAACTTGCGCCGCCTGCTCCTTGAGAATGCTGATCGTGATTGCCGACAAGCAAAACGGTAGGAATTTGAGCCTCGACCAGGCGATGAAACTGGCGGGCAAACGCTTGCTGAATATAGGGTGGAGGCGTGGCATCAGGAAAGGCATCTCCGCCAAACAGCACGAGATCGACGGGTTCTGAGAGGGCGCGATCGATACACCGTCCCAATGTGGCAACAAAATCTTCTAATCGCGTATTCAGCCCCGTTTCTGGATTGATTTTTCCATGCGAAAACCCGCTACCTAGGTGAATATCAGAAAGGTGAAGAACTTTGATCATGCGGTTAGAATGCTCGTGCAGTTTAAGGCTAGTTTGCTGAAGTTTCTTGGCTTCGTTATTTGGCGCTTTTGCCCCCCAACCCCCAATTCTGAGGGACTTTAAGATAAGAATTTCAGTGCAAAATTCTCCATTGATGGGCAAAGTCCTTCATCGAATGCTGATAGTTTAGGATTTGCGAATCACGCTGCTACGAACTATTGTACTAAACAGGCTGTCGGGTAAAAACTTTCGCAGTAAAAGCAATATTCCAGCGTTGCCGCCTGCGGGATAGCGAAGTTTTTTAGAATTGTCAGTTGCAGCTTGATAGATGATTTCGGCAACTTTTTGGGGTGGCGATCCGGTTTCTCCCGCTTTTTTGAGACTGGGAATTACTTTGGCGGCGAAAGCATCGTAGGCGCTCAGTCCTGGCTTTTGGGCAAGGTCGAGCGATCGCCCATAAAAATCAGTTTTAATTGGCCCTGGCTCAATCAGTTTGACTCGAATATTAAAGGGTTCCAATTCATATTGCAGCGAGTCAGAAACCCCTTCGATTTCCGGTAGAGGCTCCGGTGATCAAGACAGTCTTTGTCATGGCGTTGTAAATTGAGGGATGAAGGATGAGGGATGAGGGATGAAACAATGAAGTTAATTCTTTACAGCAAGCCGGGATGTCATTTGTGTGAAGGATTACAGGAGAAGTTAGAGCAGATTCAAACCCTGGAAATCGACCTGGAAATCCGCGACATCACCACCCGCGACGACTGGTTTCAAGCTTACCAGTACGAAATCCCCGTTCTCTTTTTGGTGGACGATCAAGCAAATCCTTCATCCCTCATCCCTCATCCCTCATCCCTTATCCCTCATCCCTCCTCCCTGCTTCCCCGCCTTTCTCCTCGCGCTACCGTTCACCAATTAGAACAGATGCTACAGAAATATGGGGGCCTCGATCGCTAATAATAGGCGCAAGCGTTTTGGCAAAGGAGTGAACGATGCAGCTTAAAGAATTATTGGCGAAACTGCCTGGATTAGGGGAATTGCCCGACCACCCGGCACTAGACGCGGATGTAAAAGGGTTGACGACTAATTCTCTCGCATGTCAGGCAGGCGATCTGTTTATTGGGATGCCCGGAACGCGAGTCGATGGTGGCGATTTTTGGCAAAGTGCGATCGCATCCGGCGCGGTGGCAGCGATCGTCTCTTCTCAAGCGGCGAGTAAGGCGATGGGCGATCCGGTGTTTTTGACTGAACGGCCGCCTTTGGTGATTCCGGCGATCGACATGATGCAGGTGTGCGCTCAACTCGCGGCCGCTTTTTACGAATTCCCAGCCCAAAAGCTCAAGTTGGTCGGCGTGACCGGGACGAATGGCAAAACCACGACCACCCATTTGATCGAATTTCTTTTAACCGAGGCGCAAAAACCGACCGCTCTGTTTGGCACACTCTACACCCGCTGGAAAGGCTTTCAGCAGACGGCGGCTCATACCACTCCGTTTCCTGTCGATTTACAGCGTCAGTTTGCAGACGCGATCGCCGCAGGCTGTCAGGTGGGCGTGATGGAGGTGAGTTCTCATGCGCTGGCTCAGGGTCGCGTGTTGGGCTGTCCGTTTGAGGTGGCGGTGTTTACCAATTTGACGCAGGATCACCTCGATTATCACAAAGACATGGAGGATTATTTTTCGGCAAAGGCGCTCTTGTTTAGCCAGTCTTATCTCAACAGTCGAGCGATCGTTAATTTGGATGACACTTATGGACAACGCCTGATCGAGCAGCTAAAAGAAAACGCTACAGCCGTCTGGAGCTACAGCACACAGCAAAAAGCCGATTTGTGGACGAGCAATTTAGTTTACGGTTCAGACAATGTGAGCGGACTTCTCCATACGCCCAAAGGTGACATTGAATTTCGATCGCCCCTGGTGGGTCAGTTCAATTTGGCGAATTTGTTGGCGGCGATTGGCGCAGGTCTGCATCTCGGACTCGATTTACAACAAATGGCTCACACGCTGCCCAGCTTTACAGGTGTACCGGGGCGCATGGAGCAAGTGCAGGTGAAACCTGATCAGGACATCAGCGTGATTGTCGATTATGCTCACACGCCTGACAGCTTAGAAAACATGCTGAAAGCGGCGCGGCCGTTTATTCCGGGTCAGATGATTTGTGTGTTTGGCTGTGGCGGCGATCGCGATCGTACCAAGCGTCCCAAAATGGGCAATATTGCTGCAACGCTGGCGGATCAGGCGATCGTGACTTCTGACAATCCTCGGACTGAAGATCCCGATCGCATTCTTCAAGATGTTGTGGCGGGTATTCCTGAATCCGTCAAGGCTCTGGTGGTGAGCGATCGAGCGACCGCAATCCGCACCGCTATTCTGCAAGCCAAACCAGGAGACGGCGTGTTAATTGCAGGCAAAGGCCACGAAGATTATCAGATTTTGGGAACGGAGAAAATTCACTTTGACGATCGTGAACAAGCAAGAGCAGCCCTAATCGAACGAGGCAAACGATCCTAATGGTGCATTATTCGTGGTAAGCAGATACGACAGAATTGTTTATCTAAGATTCATCAATCTATGTAACCTTCATTCAATTTAGTGTTGTAGAAGCTTCCAAGATCTGTAGCACTCAAAGATCAATTTGGTATAAGGGATTCAGCAGTCTAAAGGTGTGGGTTAGAGTACCGCTTAAGATGATTGCTAGTTTGAGATGGATAATTTGTCGATCGCGTTAATCCAAACATAGTCTGGGCTTAACATCCTGGTAGTAGACTACACAGCAATTCAGTTAATCCAATCCAGGCACGTTGATGAATAACCATTTTTGGGAAAATCTGAATCCTTCCTCAATCATTCAGAGAATCTCTCGGTATATCAGGGTGATTCTATCTAGCATTGTTCGACCTTCAAATTTTCGCTTATTTAGACGACTTTTGGCATTTGCGATCGTCACCTTTTTGATTGCAATTGGTATTCATACAACGGTTGCTCAAAGTGCTACTAGACAATCGCCCGTTGTGTTGATTTCTCTAGATGGCGCAACGCCTAGATTTGTTGAAGAGTATCTACAAAAAGGCATTCTCAAACCGAACCAGGGCCTGGGATTATTAAAAAGTCGGGGAGTCGTTGCCGAGCGTAACATCACCTGTAATCCCTCACTGACGGCGGCTTGTCATGTCTCGATCGGAGCCGGGGCCACGACGGCCAAAACCAATGTAGTCGCTAACAGTTTTCACCTGGTTGCCAGTCCGTTTCGGCAAAATATTAGCGGGTTTGCAGCCCCGATCGGCGGCTATTCGATCGACGCTAACGGCGTGAGTCAAAGCGCCACACCCACCGCAGAACCCATCTGGATCAGACTGCGACAAAACGGTAAAAAAGTCGTCGCTGCCACCTTTCCGGGTGCCGATGGCGCTGATATTCGTCTGACCACTGCGCCGACCAGTCCGCTACTGCAATCTGCTAAAGAACGCACCGTCGATTACACCGTGCCATTTGGAGCCTTTGCGGGACTGTCTGCGAGAGGGTTTAGCCTGACTCGTTCTGACTTTCAGCCTGCCTCAGAGCCGACGATTGCTCAACTCACCGCCGTCAACAAAGTCTCCTACAGTCCCGTTTTGCAAACTTCGCTAGAGCAGGTCACCGTCGGAGGAGCCAGTTTTGATCTGCAAGCGGCGGCACTTGACACCAGCAACGATCGCCAGACTAACTACGACACGATCGTGTTCTTTGATGCAAAATTGGGAATTCAAGTGGGTGGCAGCTTGCCCTCTACAGGGTCGGCATTTGTGCAGGCAAAACTCAAAAAATCGAGTCCGTTTTACTTTGAAGGCAGTTCTAACAAGGCTGGAACCGCTTTTTATGTCAGCAGACTTACGCCTGACTTGTCTACGGTGCGTTTAGTTCGCTATTCGGCTAACGCCATTCCTCGCAACGCTGCTGTCTTGGCGGATGTAGACGATATCAACAACAATGTTGGATTTTGGGCACCGCAACCTGATTTTCGGATTCCTCAGCGATCGGCAGTCGGTCTGAATGCCTTTCCTGATAGAGAACTTGAAGACATTTACGAAGACCTAGTTCAAACCTTTACCGACTATCAAACCCGTGTCGCCCTGAGAGCGATCGCCAAGAATCCTGATGCCGATCTGGTGCTGCTGTATTTTGAACAACCCGACGGCTCGGAACACCAATTTTTGACGATCGACCCGCGACAGGCAACCGATCCCACTGATCCCAACTCGATCAACGGGGGACAAGATGCTGCCAAGGTTGCCCGCTATGCGACCTATGTTCAGAGGGCTTATCGAGTCGCCGATCGAGCGCTTCAGCAAGTGATTCGAGCCGTCGGGACTCGTGGGGGCATTCCGCGCCGTAACATCATTGTCGTGTCGGATCACGGGTTTTCGCCCTTCCACACCTCGGTCAATCTCACGCCTTACCTGACAAGTAAAGGATTTGATCCGACTAAAGTGCGGGCAATCACGTCGGGCCCAGCGACCAACATTTACATCAATCTACAGGGACGCGAACCCGATGGCACCGTCAGCCGTGAAGAATATGTCACCCTCCAACAGCAGATTGTGCAAGCGCTTCAAGAATTGGTAGACACGAATCCCAACTACGCCAAAAACCAACCCATTTTTGACAAGATTTACCCACGTCCGTTGCCCCAAGATGGGAGCGATCGCCCCTTTGGTCTGGGCACCAACGAATTCATTGCTCAAGACAGCGGCGATGTGTTTGCGACAATGGCTGAAGGCTACAACTTTGACGGAACACAAACCCCTTCGATTCCACGACTGGGGGATAATTCCTCGGTGACTGGCTTCCTTTCGGTGCCCAGCTTTTATGGCGCACATGGCTACAATCCAGAGAAGCTCAACATGAGTGCGGTGTTTTTTGCGGCGGGGCCAGATATCGATCAGGGCAGTCTGAAGCAAGTTCGCAATATTGACGTAGTGCCGACGATCGATCGTCTGCTCGGAATCGAATCAGCACCCACTGTTCAGGGACAAGCTTTGAAGCTTAAATCCTGAGTTCTCTGAATTTTGGAGATTTCTGAATACTGATTTCTGACTATCAAAGGCTGTGGTTGAGACACTCCACTTAACTCTTGAAGATCGAGTTTTGCGGATTTCCACTACAGCCTATTTTTTAGCGTGAATTCGATAAGAGGTTTTCCGCTTCGTTGTTCACGGCTTCTGCCCCCCAACCCCCCAATTTTGGGGGACTTTCAGAGAGGAATTCTGGTTCAAAGTCCCTCACTCGTGGGGGATTTAGGGGGCGTTCCTGGATCTAAAAGCGAAGCGAAGCGTTCATCGAACTGACGTTTTTTAGCGTCAATTTGACTTGGTTATTTCTTGCCTTTTCGCCGTCAAGATTACTAAATCCTCTGGGGGGTGATTAGCATGGGGGAAACCGATCAACGGCGATCGTTCAGCATCTAATGCTTGTTGCCCCATGAGTCTCCATTTGTTACCTGATTTTTTTGAGTCCTGCCTGAATTCGATTTGTCAGCATTACGCCCATTGGTGGCAGGTCTACACACGGACGGATGTGGTGGGATGCGATCGTCAAAAAACAGCCCCATGAATTTGATGAAGTTATTTGACTTCGTTGTTTGCATTTTCTGCTCCCCAAGTTGCCAATTCTGGAAGACTTTAGATTAGTGCTGAGAATCTTGTTTGGCGGCTGACCGATGGTACGATCAAACACGCCCCACGATCGTAGAGACGGCATGGCTAGAGAGAAGCGAACGATTCGATATGACGATGATGTGTGGGTGCTACTAGAAAGTCACGCAAAGGCAACAGGCAGACCCGTCAACACGATCGTCAATGATGCCCTGCGCGAGTATTTGACTGATGAAAATAGCCTTGAGGCACGAGTTGCCGCTTTGGAGGCGCGGGTAGCAGCGATCGAGTCACGCGGTTAGGTTCTGCCTTCGACGAGCGATTTTAGGTCAGTTAGCAGGTCTACTAGCATTCGGACTTGTTCATCGATTTCGTCTGGCTTCTCTGGGTCGAGGCGAACGACGGTTTCGACGACGATCGAGAGGTCAATGATGATTTTGGGTTTCATGGGTGGCTATAGGGTGGCTAAAGTCTGTCACTAGCATAGCGGATTCGTTTTCTGTGAGCAAGCCTTTGAGCGAAATTTGAGCTTGGCGGTTAATTGAACGTAGGTTCGATAGAATTTTCCGCTTCGGTAGTGAGCGCTTCTGCCCCCCAACCCCCCAATCTGGGGGACTTTAAGCCCAGATCTACGGTTCAAAGTCCCTCACTGGTGGGGGATTTAGGGGGCTGCCCAGATTTGTAACCGCAGCGAAATTTTTCGTTGAATTCACGTTAATTGGGCGACAGTTGTGATTAAGCAAACAACGATCGTGATTTTGACGACTCTGTGTGAATACTGATAGAGAAGCCCCCTACGAGAAGATTTGATATGTCAGCGACTCCTGCCAGCCTTCAAGCGTTTGTTAGTTTTTGCCAGGGTCTGAAGGGGGATGAGAAAGGGGAGTCTCAGACGTTTTTAGATCGTTTTTTTAGGGCATTTGGGCATGAAGGGGCGATCGAGGCAGGCGCGGAGTTTGAGGATCGGCTCAAGAAGTCCAGTGCTAAAGGAAAGACGGGATTTGCGGATCTGGTGTGGCGATCGCGCCAATATGTTCCGGGCGTTCTCATTGAGATGAAGAAGCGGGGCGAAGATCTGAGCAAGCATTATGCCCAGGTGGAGCGGTATTGGATGCGGATTACGCCCAATCGGCCTCGGTATGCGATGTTGTGCAATTTTGATGAGTTTTGGATTTTTGACTTTGAAAATCAGGTGGATGAGCCTGTAGACAAGATTTCTCTAGAGCAATTGCCGGAGCGATCGAGCGCGTTGACGTTTATGGAGATCGGCGGGATGCGTCCGGTGTTTCAAAACAATCAGGTGGAGGTGACGGATCGATCGGCGCGACGGCTAGGAGAGCTTTATCAGTTGCTGTATGAGCGGGGTAAGCACAATGGGTTTGACAGCTTTAGTGAGGAGCAGCTACAGCGGTTTATTTTGCAGTGTGTGTTGGCGATGTTTGCAGAAGATCGGGGGCTGTTGCCGCGTGATATTTTTGTGTCGCTGATTCAAGACTGTATGACGGGGGGCAGCACGTATGACTTGATTGGGGGGCTGTTTGAGCAGATGAATCGGCGGGGCAAAACGCCTGCGGGACGCTATCAAGGAGTGGATTATTTTAATGGTGGATTGTTTGCGATCGTTGACCCGATCGAGCTAACGCATGAGGAGTTGAAGTTTTTGGATGTCTGTGCGCGAGACAACTGGACTTATGTGCGTCCGTCGATTTTTGGCAACATTTTTGAGGGGGCGATCGATCAGTCAAAGCGTCATGCTCATGGGATTCACTTTACGAGTGAGGTCGATATTCGGCAGATTGTCAGGCCGACGATTAGTGATTTTTGGGAAGAGCGGATTAATGGGGCGAGTTCTATTGCTGAGTTGAATGCGCTTCAGCTTGAGTTGCAGGCTTATCGGGTGCTTGATCCGGCGTGTGGGTCGGGCAATTTTTTGTATGTGGCGTATCAAGAATTAAAGCGGCTAGAGAAACTGTTGATTGACAAGATTGCAGAACGGCGGCGATCGGACACGGGGCAAATGGCGATCGGCTATGTGACACCCAATCAGTTTTTTGGGATGGATACGAATCCGTTTGCGGTGCAGTTGGCGCGGGTGACGATGATGATCGGGCGAAAGATTGCCATTGATAAATTGGGTTTGTTTGAGCCTGCTTTACCGTTGGATACATTGGATCAGAATATTGTCTGCAAAGATGCCCTGTTTAGCGAGTGGGAAAAAGCAGATGCGATCATTGGCAACCCGCCGTTTTTGGGTGGAAAACAGATGCGGATTGATTTAAGTGATGAATATGTTAATCAAGTGTTTCATCGCTTTCCAGATGTAAAAGACTCGGTAGATTTTTGTTCTTATTGGTTTCGTTTAGCTCACGATCATCTTGACGAAAATGGTAGAGCCGGATTGGTTGGCACAAACTCAATTAGTCAAGGTAAAAGTAGAAAAGCTAGTTTAGAATACATTACTCAAAACAATGGCTATATTCATGAAGCAATCTCTACACAGCCCTGGTCAGGAGAAGCAGCAGTCCATGTCAGTTTGGTGAACTGGAGTAAGCAGCTACCGAAAAGATATCATTTAGATAATCAAATTGTTCTAGCGATTAACTCGTCGCTGCAATCTACGGTAGATGTTTCAAATGCAAAAAGGCTTTCAGCTAATCTGAGCAGATGTTTCGCAGGTATAACTCCCGTTGGTACAGGCTTCATCGTCTCCTTAGAGCAAGCAGAGGCATGGAAAAAGGCAGATCCAAAAAATTTAGAAGTTATACGCCCTTTTCTGGAAGGTAATGATCTCGCGTCTAATCCATACAAAGATCTAAGAAATTGGATTGTTGATTTCAATGATATGAGCATTGAAGAAGCAAGTGAATATATCCAGCCATTTCAGTGGATTAAAACAAAAGTTAAGCCAGAAAGAGATTTGAATCGTAGGCAAGTTTATCAAAGCTACTGGTGGAAGTTTGGAGAACGAAGACCAGCAATGCGTCAAGCTCTAAAATCTGTTTCTCAATATTTCGCTGTTGCTCAAACTTCAAAATGGGCTATCTTTCTTCCTTGTTCGCTGGAATGGCTACCTAATGCCAGGACACGAGTTGTTGCTTGTGATGATTTTTACATCTTGGGGATACTTACTTCTACAGTACATCGGGTTTGGATGAATGCACAAAAATCAACTCTCAAGGCAGATATTTCCTACACTCACAACACTTGTTTTGAAACGTTTCCATTTCCGCAATCGCCCAGCGCAAAGCTAATTGATCAAATTCGCAACGCAGCCCTAGAACTTCATGAATACCGCACCCAACAGATGGAGAAAAAACAATGGGGCATCACTCAGCTATACAACCAATTTTTTCACGAACCCAGCAGCCAACTCGCCAAACATCACGCCAAACTCGATGATCTCGTTCTAAACGCTTATGGGTTTAGCAAAACTGACGACATCTTGACCAAACTCCTCGACCTCAACCAACAACTCGCCCACAAAGAAACCCAAGGCGAACCCGTCATCGGCCCGTGGGCACCCACCGACAGCCAGCCTTAATGTGAATTCGACAAAGTTTTTGCTGCGGCTACAGATCTGGGCAGCCCCCTAAATCCCCCAAAATTGGGGGACTTTGAACTAAGATTCTTGTCTTAAAGTCCCCCAAAATTGGGGGGTTGGGGGGCAAAAAGTCTCCCAGAATTGGCAGCTTGAGGGGCAAAAGCGCAAAATAACGAAGCGGAAAGCTCGATCTCTTCGAGTTACCCGCAAGGGGGCGAATCGACGTAGCTTCACATCTCAAACTCAAAACTTACGCATCTCTGCGCTCTAGTAGAGCAACCAATCGATCGACACTTTCAGCCTGCATTCGAGCCGTTTCAGCCTGCTGTTGAGTGATTCGCTTGAGTTCATCAAACCCAGTCGTGACCATTTCTTTGAGGCGATCGATTCCCTCATTTGTGCTTTCAATGCGTTCAGCAATCTTTGTTGTGGCTGTTGCTAACTGTCTGAGTTCGTATTGAATACCCATAACACGTTATTTCTTTTAATTTCCCTCTTTGCGCTCTAGCAGTGCGATCAGACGATTGATACTCTCAGCTTGCATTCGTGAATTTTCCATCTGCATTCGAGCCGTATCAGCCTGCTGTTGAGTGATTTGCTTGATTTCGGTGAAGCCAGTTGTGACCAGTTCTCTAAGCTCATCGAAGCCAGTATTAACGGTTTCTCTGAGGCGATCGATTCCCTCATTTGTGCTTTCAATGCGTTCAGCAAGCTCTGTTGTGGCCGTTGCCAACTGTCTGAGTTCATACTGAATGCCGATCGTAAAATCCGGTTGCGTCATAACCCCTCACCATCTTGGACGTGAATGAATTTTACCAGCACAATCTAACTTCTCTCTCTCCGCTCTAGCAACGCCACCAATCGATTGACACTTTCAGCCTGCATTCGAGCCGTGTCAGCTTGCTGTTGAGTAATTTGCTTGAGTTCCTCAAAACCAGTCGTCACCACCCCAGTCAGGTGATCAATCTTCTCAGCCAGCTCTGTTGTAGCCGTTGCCAACTGTCTGAGTTCGTACTGAATGCCGATCGTAAAATCTGGTTGCGTCATAGCTCCTCATCATCTTCAACGTGAATGAATTGTACCAGTAGCTCATTCATCGCTGCCAAAGTGCTGATCGAGAAAATTGAGTGCATGATTGCGAAGGTCATAATATTCAGACGACTCTCGAAGCTGTTGGCGATCGCGCGGATGATCAAACGGCACCTCTAAAATTTCGCCGATCGTCGCAGCCGGCCCGTTGGTCATCAGAACGATGCGATCGGACATATAGATCGCCTCATCGACATCATGCGTAATCATCATCACCGCCTGACGGTGGCTCTCCCAGATTTCGAGAACCTGACGCTGAAGTTTGCCGCGAGTCAATGCATCCAACGCCCCAAACGGCTCATCCATCAGCAACATTTTGGGACGAATCGCCAACGCACGAGCAATCCCCACTCGCTGCTTCATCCCGCCCGAAATCTGATCCGGGTATTTGTCCGCCGCCGCCGTCAGATTCACCATCACCAGGTGTTCATTCACAATCTGCTTTTTGTCACCCGCAGACAGATCCTTCAACACTTCATCGACTGCTAACCGAATGTTTTCTCGAACGGTCAACCACGGTAACAGCGAATAGTTTTGAAACACCATCATTCGCTCGGCTCCCGGCTTGCGAATCTCTCGCCCGTCGAGTCTCACCGATCCAGAAGTCGATTTCTCCAGCCCCGCCACAATCTTGAGCAGCGTCGATTTACCACAGCCAGAGTGACCAATGATCGAAATATATTCATCCTGCCCGATCGCTAAATTAATCCCCTTCAGCACAACGAACTCGCCCCCATTGGGAGCCTTATAAGACTTGTGCAGGTTCTCGATTTCTAAAAATCCGGTTGGATGAGCGTTGGTGTCAGGCATGTCGATCGTCGGTATCGATTGACTCATGATAAATCTCCTGGGTGAGAACTTTGTAATTAGCGAATCGGTTCCCGGCTCAATGAAGGTCAGTTCAAAGGTCAGTTCTATGGGTCAGTTCTATAGAATTCTTGCGCTTCGTTGTTTGAGGCTTCTGCCCCCTAAATCCCCCACGAGTGAGGGACTTTGAATTAGATACTCTTGTCTTTAAGTCCCCCAGAATCGGGAGTTGGGGGCAAAAGCGTTGAAGAACAAAGCGAAAAACTCCATCCAATTCACGCTAGATAAATCTTGGTAGGAGCATTGGCTCGAATCTCAAAACTCTCCAAATAGCGAACCGGATCACTCGGATCAAACGCTTTCTTGTCGATAAAGACTTCCGCAGGTTCAATCTTGTAATCATCACTCGGACAAGCAATTCCCAGGTCAGCCGCGACTTCTCGATAGATTTCAGTCTTCCAGGACTTTTCGGCAACTTCGTGAGCATTGGCAGGAATTTCCTTAATTTGTCCCCAGCGGGCGGCTTGCGTCATTAGCCAAATGCTGTGAGATCGCCACATAAACGTCGAGTGAGCATTCGGCACTTGCGGCACATTTGAGGGAAGGTCGAAGAAAACAGTCGTGTCGTCTGCCTTCACGGTGCGATCTTTGCCATCGAATCCGCCATAGTTATATTCACCCACGATCGCAGGTCGAGTCAGGTTGAGTTTTGCCCCGGTGAACGATCGCGCAGAAATGATTTTGGCGACCTCTTCTCGATTGTTGGGATCGCCACAGTAGCGACAGGCTTCGATCATGGCTTTGAGCAGCGATCGATAGGTTTTGGGATTCTCATCAATAAAAGACTGCGTGACACAGAGAAGGCGATCGGGGTGTCCGTGCCAGATTTCTTTACCCTGAGCAAACGTGAAGCCGATTCCTTCATTGCCTGAAATGGCGCGTGTGTTCCAGGGTTCGGCCACCATATAAGCCTGCATTGCCCCGATGCGAACATTCACCACCATCTGAGGCGGAGGCACAATCATGACGCGAAACTCCTGAATCGGATTGACTCCCGCCGCCGCCGACAAATAGCGCACAAAGTATTCATAAATTGCAGAACTGAGAACCACCGCCCAGACTCGTTTTTCAGACGGCAAGTTGTCAAAATAGCGCCGAAAATCTCGTCCAAAGGCCTCCAAGTCGCCATTGTATTCAAACCAGGGACGCAGGCCAGACTCCCACATCGCTCGATTCATGGTCATTGCGTTGCCGTGTCGATGAATCGTCATTGCGGCACAAAGTGGGGCATGTCGGGCCCCTTCTGCTCCCATTCGAGCATTGACTACGGCACCAGACACCACAGGCGATGCATCCAATCGTCCAAAGATAATGCCGTCGCGAGAAGTGGCCCAACTGGCTTCTCGGCTGAGTTTGACGTTAAGACCGTACTTATGAAAAAAGCCTTTCTCCCAGGCGATCGCAAACGGCGCACAGTCATTGACGGGGACGTATCCGATCGTTAGATTTGGCTTCTCCAAACTTTCGGGCTTGATGATCTGGTCGATCGCTAAAGCCGCTTGAGAAAGAGACTGAGGGGCACGATTGGCATCGATCGCACAAGACGATAACACGAGTCCGGTTGCCGTTCCGCTCATTTGTTGCATAAACTTCCGTCGTGTCCAAAAATCTTGAGTCATAGCGGAGAAGGGAGGAGGAATGAGGGAGAAAAGAAGGGATGAGGGATGTTTGGTTTAACGGGAGTTCGATTAAGTTTTTTCGCTTCGGTGTTCTGCGCTTCTGCCCCCCAACCCCCCATTCTGGGGGACTTTAAGACAAGAGTTCTAATTCAAAGTCCCTGACGGGTGGAGGATTTGGGGGCTTCTCTCATAACCGCAGTGAAGAGATTGAATTAGTGAAAAGATTGAATTCACCTGGGTTTAGCGGAGAACTTAAAGCTTTTTCAGGTCGATCGCCGCTGACGAGTTACAAACGCTTCGAGTTGGGTGATGGCAAAGTCTAGGAGCAATCCTGTTAGACCAATTACTAGAACGGCTAAAAACACTGAACTTAAGTTGAGGCGGCTCCATTCATCCCAGACAAAAAAGCCAATTCCTATGCCACCTGTCAACATCTCGACTGCTACAATGACCAGCCACGCCACACCCAAACTAATTCGTAAACCACTAAAAATGTACGGCAACGCAGCAGGCAAAATAATCCTGGTGATTCGTCTCCAGCGCGGCATTTCTAACACTTTTGCTACGTCTAAATAATCTTGTGGAACGCTAGAAACACCAAGCGCGGTATTGATAATCGTTGCCCAAAGTGACGTGATAAAGATTACAAAAATTGCAGAGGGATCAGCCAAATTGAAAATTGCTAACGCAATCGGGAGCCACGCCAATGGAGACACCGGCTTAAAGATCTGAATCACTGGATTCAACGCCAACATCGCTCGTCTAGACATGCCAATCAGAAAGCCGATCGGAATCGCTACGAACGCCCCCAAACCAAAGCCAATCAACACCCGCCGCAAACTCGCCAACAGGAGCCAGCCAATTCCGAGATCCCCTGGCCCACGCCGATAAAAGGGATGCAAAATGAAATCTAAGTTTGCCATTAACGCTTCTGGCGGAGTCGGCATCACGTCGTGTTTGAGCAAGGCGATCGCCCACCACAGCACAATCACACCCAAAAACCCGATCGCAGGCAACCACACCGCTTCTTGAGCGATCGCGGGACGCACTTTTCGCCAAGTAGCCTGACTCGCAACGGCTACGATCACAGCCAAGTTTAGCTGAAGGATCATCGTCAACACCTCAAGCTCAAAGACTCAAACTAAATGTTCGACCTAAATTAGAGACACTGATGAGCCTAAAGCAAAATGCTGAAACTCTACAGTCCTCTCTCAACCGCCGACGGAGTTAGCTGACGGGCGAGGGCTGAGAGATGCCCTTCTCTGGTATTGGTCGCCGACTCAAGTTTGAATCGTTTGCGATCGACCTTTCACAGAAGATAAGCCCCGATGTTTTGGTTCCTCCGCTCCAGTAAGTTACTTGCTAGAAACTCACCAGATTAAGCTGACCGATTTGACTTTTAAAGACTCTACCATTCTCCGCCAAATGTATCAATCCATCTTTTGTCGTAGGGTGCATGGACAAAGCTGGAGGATAGTGAATATCAGAATTACTTTGGTTTATACAGCAGATTTCTAGTTAGTGAAGCACACTTAAATTGGCAAGAAACCTGACCAGGAGTTTCAATCACTTATTTTTGTACTTCATCTATTTGCAAAGTGCTGTAAAGGTGACACGATGAATAAAACAGTTGAAACTCAAATTATTGAGGCCGAAGAACGGCTTAGACTGGCAATGTTGGCTTCTGATGTCAGCGTCTTGGATGAACTACTCGCCCCTGAACTCGTCGCCACCAGTCATCTCGGAGAAATCATTAGCAAACAAGACGATCTCGCTGCACACAAATCTGGCTTGATTAAGATCTACGAGCTAACCCCTTCCGAACGGCAGATTCGACTGTATGGAGAGGTCGCGATCGTCTTCGTCAGAATGCAAATAGTTGGCACCTACAATAGCAATCCCGCGAACGGTGACTTTCGTTTTACCCGCGTCTGGGCCGTCTCCCCCAAAGGAACCTGGCAAATCGTCGCCGCTCACATTGGAATGGTTGCCCAATAAAGTACTTCACGGCGATCGACTGCAAGCTCGATTTGATTGTCACACAATTCAATAGGATCGGCTGCAAACTTGATTTGATCGTGATTTTCGAGAATTGTGGTCACTGTGAGGAGGCTTGCGGGCAGGAAAGGAAGAACGATCGATCGCACTTCCAGGCAATCAGCTTAGGTTAGCGCTCGCATCTCACTCGCTTTTTCCTTGGCTGCAATCGCGCTTCACAGTCTTTCGTTAAGCGATCGCATTGATGTTGTTAAAATTGAGGATATTGTCAATGAGGCTGAGAGTATGGAAGTCCAAATGCTTGCCGATATTCTTGCGTCAGATAGTCAGTGGCTTGCTACGCATTATGACGAGCTAATTGCAAAATACCCTGGTAGAGTGGTTGCGATTGAAGGTGGGCAGATTGTAGGCGTTGCGGATACTAGAGAAGAGGTTTGCCGTCCTTTTGTTGAGGCAGGGGTGGAAGTTTTGCCCTTAGTCATTGATGTTCCTCACCCAGAGACATCGTATGATTTGTTGATTTAGAAGGTGTACCTTGTGGCTCCGATTCGGTTTCCCTATCTTCAAAAGCGAGGAAATCTTGAACCGATTATTCCAATGGGTGTGAAGTTGGGAGATCGTTGGGAATGGATTGAGGTTTATGTCGATTCGGGTGCGGCTTACAGTCCTAATTGACCATATGCTGGTTTGCGAATAGCGATCGCTCGACTGTACAGTTTGGTTGATCTGGAACGTTTGCCCAGATATGACTTGCTGCTTTAGCAAAATGTGTAAGGTGAAATCGGGTGAGGATTGAGAGACAACCTGAAGGTTCATAACACCGCTCTCACAATAATGGTCTAATTTCAACGTGCTAGAAACGGCTACGATCTCGCTATCTGGAAATGGTTGAGCGCTGGCATCAATTTGGATCAGCGATCGCAACAACATGAGGCGAGTGAACATCGATCACCCAGTTCTCATCGATTACTTCTAGGCTGTCGTCTAGAACTAGAAGTAACTCGCCCACAGGTAAGCCTGTAGGAACGAGGAGTAAATATCTAAGTTGAAGCCAATGCGCGGTTTCTGTTTGATTTGGAGTTACGCCTAGAGAACTGCTAATCAGTTGAGGAGTAGGCAGTTGTTTAAATCGAATCGTTTCGTAAGGTCGATCGTTTTCGTCCCAATAGCCGTGAATTTCAGCTTGGCAATCTTGTAGATGTTGGTGTGCGATTTGATTTGGATCGATTTGTGCTAGAGCTTGAGTGAAGTTTTGCCAAACTGGATGAGTTTTGAGTGTTGTATTCACAGAGCTTATTCAATGAGTGGTCATTTTGCCTGGGAAATGGAGGACTTCTTCTATTATTTTGGCGTGAAATCGACGGTTGCCACCTTTTCCCAAAATTTTAGATTTGAAATCATAATCGAGTTCCTCTGAGGGAACCAGCCCAGTATTTCCTTTGGGCGGAACGACACCTTTCTTGATCGCTTTAAGATGCTTGCCTAATCCATCATACAAAGTACCGAGTTCGATCTGAGATTGACTGAATGAAACTTGTTGATCGTTGTTGAAGCAATAAATTTTATTCACCTCGATCACTTGCCATTGGTTCGGAAGTTCTGGATATTCTGAGCTAGAGCGATCGCTCATGTTGTTTCAGTCGTAGTCAGTGTTCCAGATTTTAGCAGGTCGCAAAAAATGAAGCGCGACCCCTTGCGGGTAACTCGAAGAGATCGTGCCTCTCAAATAGAGCGATCGCATTCAAGCCGATAAGCGATCAAGGTGCTGTTGAACGATCGCGCTACTCAATTGTTCACAAAGTTTTTCGAGCAGTTGCTCATGAGTTTTTGGGGACAGTTTTCCAAGTTGTCTCTGAATCATCGATCTTCGTAATGTGGACTAGATCGGTTGAAAGGAGTTGAGTTGGGATTCGACTTGTAATGAGCGCGAAGATGATATGACGATTCTCTAACTGAGCTTGTTAGACAATACGCGGGGCGAATTTTGCTATTTGATAGATCGTCGAAGGGAAACTCGATCAAGACAATCTTACGCTTCATCTGCGATCGGTTCACCATCTTCTAAGGTGTAAATATCTTCTTCAGGATCGTTCAGTAAGTCGTGGACAGAAGCAGCGATCGCGGACAGTGACCATTCTTGCTCTGAAGAGGGATCTGAAGTGTCTAGAGAATCGACAAAGGTAAGAACGACCTGCTGTTTTTCCAGAGGAAGCTGGCGAAGTTTGTCGAGAACAGCTTGCTGAATTTGAGTTGCTTCTAACATAAGACGATAAACAGGCAGATTGGCTGTCCCGAAGATAACGCTTTCCCCCATTTTACGTGATTCAAGTGAAATCGCTCTAACAACAGGCGATCGCACTGCCAGGTTAAACAGATCGCATTCAATCCGACAATCGATCGAGGTTCCGTTGAGTGATCGCCATATGATACTCATCGCCAAACTCCATAAAGATTTCCATTGCGGTTTGCAAACAAGCTCTCGCCTCCGCAGCATTTCCCTCCGCCTCTGCTAACAGCCCTAATTGACCATAGGTACTGGCTTGCGAATAGCGATCGCACTTTGTAGACTGCTGATTAAATCCTACGATTACCGCTACTGAATGACTATCGCGCTCAAACTTGATACGATCGCTGTAAATGTAAGTCATTCTTCGTCTGGGACAGTTTTGCAGGTGTAAATTTTAATGTCAGCAAGAGATTCCTTTCATGAAACAGTTAAGCAAGCCTTGGTAAAGGATAGTTGGGTGAATGTTGCTCCGCTCACCTTGAGATATGGCGCAACAAAATTAGAAGTTGACTTAGGAGCGGAACAAGTCCTAGTCGCACAGAAGGACAGCGTTCAAATTGCAATTGAGGTAAAAAGTTTTTCGGCAGCGAGTGTTGTGTATGAGTTTCATCAAGCAATTGGGCAGTACATCCACTATCGAATGGTTTTAAGACAAACTCAGCCCAATCGTATCCCTTATCTGGCTTTACCTGATGAAATTCATCACCGTTTTTTCCTGACTCCGTTTTTTCACGATAGCCTAGAGGAGAATCAAGTCCGGTTACTGTTAGTCGATCCAGATCTCGAAGAGGTAAAACAATGGATACCCAAACCTCTATAAATGGCACAGATGAGACGCTTGACCAATGGATGAGCGATCGACGTTATCGCAATATTATTTTGGATGTGTTGCAGGAGATTGTTGAGCGATCTCAAGTATCGGGGTCAGTGCGAACCGTCCCAGTTTTTGATGAGACACATCATCAGTATCAGATTCTAGATATCGGTTGGGATGAAGCGGGTCATCGCATCTTTCAGCCTGTGATTCATTTAGAGCTATTGGATGGCAAGATTTGGATTCAAGAAAATGTCACCGATATTGATTTGGCGAAAGCTCTGCTGGAATGGGGTGTAAAGACATCAGACATTGTACTAGGTTTGCATTCTCCAAGTTTGCGGCGTTTTAGTGAATACGCGATCGAATAGCTGCGATCGCACTTCTAAATCCGATCGTACAACTCAATGCGATCGCACTTCTAAATCAAACCGATCGCACTTCAATCCGACAATCGATCGAGGTTCCGTTGAGCGATCGCCATCGAATACTCATCGCCAAACTCCATAAAGATCTCCATTGCGGTTTGCAAACAAGCTCTAGCCTCCGCAGCATTTCCCTCCGCCTCTGCTAACAGTCCTAATTGGTAATAGGTACTGGCTTGCGAATAGCGATCGTTGAATTCGACATAGATTTGGAGGGCCTGTTGATAGTCGGTGCGGGCTTGTTCATACTCGCGCAGTTCTTGGGCAATCATGCCTAAGTTGTGATAGGTACTGGCTTGCTCATAGCGATCGTTGTATTCGACATAGATTTGGAGGGCTTGTTGATAGTCGCTACGGGCTTGTTCAAACTCGCGCAGTTCTTGGGCAACCACGCCTAAGTTGTGATAGGTGCTGGCTTGCGAATAGCGCTCGTTGTACTCGACATGGATTTGGAGGGTTTGTTGATAGTCACTGCGGGCTTGTTCATACTCGCGCAGTTCT
>NZ_JBJPHU010000262.1:0-1880 GCF_052939515.1 Phormidesmis sp. 146-33 | reverse complement strand
TTTTCAGCCTAATCGCCAAATTTGGAGGGTTAGCCAGACAACTTTCAGTCTAATCACCCGCGTCGAGGAGGTTATCTAGACGAGATCAGTCTAAACATAAGTTAGCTGGCTTCGCTTTTTGGTGAAGATGGGACACAGCAAGGCAAAACGGTTATGAGAAATTCCAGTTCAAGACTACTCTCGTTTTCTTTCGTAAATTCTTCGCAAGAATATTGACTTACAAAATGCTGAGGAATAAAATTTTTGTGACTGACTAGCTAAGTAATTGTTCTAGTACGCTTCGTCACATAAACTACCTGGGAGATTTCTAATGAGGTTTAGGCTGGTTGGCTGTTTGTCCGCTGCTTTCATCTATTGCATTAGCGTTAATTCAGTTGCTGCGATCGACGTAATCTCTAAGCAAGGTTCTCAATCGACTCAAATGATCGCTGCTAATCCCTTGAGAATGCTTGAACGTGAGCGACGTAGGCTGCAACGTGAGCAACGTAAATGGGAGCGTGAGCAACGCATTGAATTTCAACGACAACAACGCGAACTGCGACGGCTAAGACGTCAACAAGAATTGGAGCGATTGGAGCAAAGGCAGAAAGAACTGGAAGCTGCTCGGCAGGCAGCGACTGAGGAACAGCGATTAGAGGCAGAACGCCGTCGTCAGCATTTTGAAAGTTTATCTCCAGAAGATAAGAAAGCCTACGTAGCTGAACAGGAAGCTCGAAGAATTCAGGCTAATGATAAAGCCGCTGCAATTCTTCGACTGATGTTTATGTTTGCAGGAGGATCAGGTTCTAGCCAGCAAAACGACTCGCAAATTCCTCCGTGTTACACATGGGACGATTACGCTAATTCTGCTGGTGGTAAAAACTGTCGTTAGTTTTTTGAATTAGCTCGTTTTGATGAGCCAGCTAACCATCGTGTTGCAGCGGACGGTATGAAGATCTTGGTGAGGAAAAAGATACTAGCCGCCGCTGAACACGGTCGTTAGCCCGCTTCGTTTCGGGTGGTGGTCATTTGAAAGTTATCTGTGAGTGTTCAAGATTGAGATGTTTAAAGGGACTTGGTGCAGTAGTCGATCAAACGAGTCAGTGAAGGAAAGCCTCATTAAGTTAGTGCTAGACTTCAAGCGTTTGTTAAAATCGTAGTTTTCAAGCAGGGGGTTCAACGCTGAAGTTCTACTACAATCCGGTTTCTGCAAATGTGCGTCGAGTCTGGGTCGCACTGCTAGAAAAACAAATACCATTTGAGCCAATTCTAGTGAATCTAGACGGCGATCAGTTTGATAACGACTTCACAGCAGTTAATTCACTCCAGCGCGTTCCCGTCATCGCGGACAATGGGTTTCGGGTTATTGAGTCGTTGGCAATTTTAGATTACCTAGAAGCGAAATATCCAACTCGATCGTTGATGCCAAGTAACCCTGAAAACATTGCTACAGTCCGGATGGTGGAGATGGTTGCCGTCAATGAGCTTCAACTTGCTATGCTTCTATTAACCCGACCTTTAGTAGGATTGGATGTTGACAATCAGAAGCTTGACGCGACAAAAGAGCGAGTCGTCTCTGTGATGCAATTTTACGAGAATCTTCTAGGGAAACATTCATACTTTGTTGGAGAAGAACTTACGTTAGCAGATATTGTTGCTGGAACTTTATTACCTTCATTGTATCTATTCGGCTTTTCTTTAGTTCCCTATCCCCGCCTCAAAGCATGGTTAGAACGGCTTGCGATACGTGAAAGTTGGCAACAAACAACGCCACAGCCTGAAGTTGTGGAAGCGGCTTTACCAAATATTAGAAAAATTTTAGAGCGGCGATCGTAGCGACCGCAGGCTAATCGGGTCGAGGAGAGCAATTAACCCTCCCCTCCCACACCACCCATCATGCG
>NZ_JBJPHU010000261.1:0-1888 GCF_052939515.1 Phormidesmis sp. 146-33 | reverse complement strand
CTAGTGGTCATCAGATCCATCTCTGTCTGGTTCTACCACGCTCAAAAAGAATGCCTTGACCACGATCGTGCTTCGTAAGCTGATCAAGAACTAAGCCTAAGCTAAGTTCTCACAAGGAAGAAGCAATGTTATCAAGCGACTTCTGCCAAACACTACTCTTCTCAATCCACCCTTTCGGAGAATTCTACTACGATGAAATTCACTTTCTCATCTAAAGCAGTTCGTACTCTTGGTTTGATGGCGATGCTCTCAGCGATGGTTGGCACATCTGTTCAACAATCTGCTCAAGCCTCAATGTCATTCACATCGAAGTCCAATGTTGTCGCGACCCGTCCGGATCAATCCTCTCAAACGATCCTTGATATCGCCGCTGCCAATCCCAACTTTTCGACCTT
Source organism: Phormidesmis sp. 146-33 (assembly GCF_052939515.1). Lineage (NCBI taxonomy): Bacteria > Bacillati > Cyanobacteriota > Cyanophyceae > Leptolyngbyales > Leptolyngbyaceae > Phormidesmis > Phormidesmis sp. 146-33. Next base: position 1,493 of record NZ_JBJPHU010000261.1, on the reverse strand, counting down.
GGTAACAGCCTTGAAAGCCGCAGGATTGACGAGAACGCTATCTGGAAACATCCCTCTCACTGTTTTTGCACCGACGAATCAAGCATTTGCTGCCTTGCCGAAAGGAACTTTGGAAAGATTGCTCAGACCGGAGAATCGCGCAACCTTGAGAAAATTACTGACCTATCATGTTGTACCGGGTGCAGTTGAGTCTACCAGCGCACTGCGCGCTGGGTTCGCGGGAACCGCCGAAGGCAATCCTGTGACGATCACGGGAAATCGCAATCAAATCCGAGTGAACAACGCGACTGTAGTTTCGGCAGACGTGAAAGCAAGTAACGGGGTGATTCATGTTATCGATCGCGTTCTTTTGCCGCCGGCTCTGATATCTAAGATCACTCCGACCTCCCAAACGATCGGGGATATCGCCGCTAACAATCCCAACTTCTCGACATTAGCAACAGCACTCAAAGCCGCAGGACTGACAGAAGAGTTATCTGGCAGCACTCCCCTTACTGTTTTCGCACCGACGAACGAAGCCTTTGCTGCCCTGCCGAAAGGAACGCTCGAAGCATTACTCAAGCCGGAAAATCGACCAATTCTAAGAAGAGTGTTGACCAATCATGTTGTGCTGGGAGCAGTGGAATCCAGAACACTGCGATCTGGAAGAGTGGCATCGATTGGAGGCAATTCTCTCAATGTCGCAGTAAATCGCAATCAAATCCGAGTGAACAATGCGAGAGTCATTTCGGCAGATGTGAAAGCAAACAATAGCGTCATTCATGTCATCGATCGAGTTCTGCTACCCCCCGATCTCAAATAGTCTTGGCATCGGATGGAACCAGTGGGCAATGTGACTTGTCTGCTGGTTTACAAAGTCAGTCAAACACTACTCTCTCAACTTACCTTTTGGAGATTTTACTGCAATGAAACGACCCGGTTTGTTTAAGACACTTCGCACTCTCAGTTTGATGACGATGCTCTCGATCGTTACCATCCCAAACATCCCGAAAACGGCTCAAGCCCAGACGCAAGGCATCCCAGATGGTATTGAGTTCCTGACGCGAGAGCAGCTAGAGCAAGCTAGGCTAGATGCTCTAGAGGACTCTAAGATCTGCGATCGCGTATTGCGAGAAAACAGTAACGTTCAATCGGATGGAGGCATCTTTTTTGATGACTTTCAAGGCGTGAACCTGACGGATGCCCAGAAAAAGGCTTATGCAGCCTTGGACGCGCAAAAAGAGGCGAGAATGGCGGAGCTATATAAGCAGACGATCTCTGTCGCAGATCCATTGGCGACTATTGGGTACATGACCTCCTCGCCCAACGTTCCAAAAGATCTTGAAGACGCAATTCAGGCAGCCCTCGATCGCAAACCGACAACGGATCAACTAGACGCGATTAATCAGGAATTTGAGAAGCGGTTTGGGAAGGATTCTGTACTCTTTTACGGTTCCTACGCTGCTTGACTGACAAAACTCAGGAAAGCGAGAAAGGAAGCTAGGAGGGAAGTA
>NZ_JBJPHU010000056.1:0-40896 GCF_052939515.1 Phormidesmis sp. 146-33 | reverse complement strand
TTATCCTGTGCTTGTATTGTCGTCAGGGCAATTCAAGTTTTCGGATAGGCACTTAAAAGCCTACTAACCTGTTGCCCATTTTTCTGATTAGGTGAGCGTATGGCTTTTAAGATTAGTGCCCTCAAATTACCCATTTTGAGAGTCGGGTCTACGGGGGCCGCTGTTGGCGCGTGGCAGCGTTTTTTACAAGATTTGAACTTTCCGATCGGCGGGATCGACAACAGTTTTGGCCAGGCGACCGATCGCGTGACTCGTGACTTTCAGAAGAAAAACGGTCTGACCGCAGATGGCATTGTCGGGGCCGGAAGTTATAGTAAGGCGCTGGCTCAAGGGTTTATCTATCGCGTCGCAAACCTGACCCCAGCCATGTTGCTGGACTACCTTAACTATGGGCCGTCTGAAGTCAGGGATCTGCAAACCAGCTTGAATGCGATCGGTCGGCTCAATCCTGCTCTGAGTGCGGATGGTGACTTTGGGGCGAGAAGCGCTAAGGGGTTGTCAGAGGCGTACAAAATTCTGGATGTGGGGTTTCGATCGCGGCTAGAGCAGCAGCTTTCGACGGCAACCAAACAGAAATTGGGCAGTGATTTTACGCCTGGGTTGGAGATTTTGACGGAGTATGCGAGACGGCTGCGCGCTCGGTTGAGTGGGGCCCAGTGGGTGAGATTTTTCCCGGCGAGTCGGTCGATCGATGATCTGGCCTCTCCGTTTCGGCAGCGGGTGCAATCATTTGAAAAGGCGCTCAGAGATGCGGGGGCGACGATCGAGATCACCAACACGTATCGACCTCCAGAGCGGGCTTACATGATGCACTACAGCGTCTCTATCAACAATCGAGACATTGCCCCCGAAAATGTGCCGTCGATGAGTGGGGTTGACATTGACTGGGTGCACTACACCAACGCGGGATCGCTACAGGTTGCGCGGCAAATGGTGGAGGCGTATGGGATTGGGAGCAATCCGGCGGCGCTGCGATCACGTCACACTCAAGCGCTGGCGATCGATTGGCTGATTGATTGGCAGGGTAATTTGAATATCAGAAACGGGTCGGGCAGAACGGTGAGCATTGGTGCGCCTCGCAATGGGAATGACAATCCTCAGCTTTGGACGGTGGGTGCATCCTATGGAGTTTACAAACTGGAATATGATCCGCCGCACTGGTCGGTGGATGGGTTTTAACGTGAATTCGATGAAACCTTTCGCTGCGGTTATAGATCCAGGCAGCCCCCTAAATCCCCCATTCTGGGGGACTTTGAACATTTTGAAACATCTTCTGACGGGAGTTGGAGGTGAGGAATCGGAAGGGCGATCGCTTCAGGTATAAAAATTTTTGCCACTTTGCGGGGGGGCAGGGTGGGAGCGGTTATTCTGAATGGGAGTAAAATGCTGCGATCGCTCTTATGTCTGACGTTTTCATTTCTTACTCTCGTAAGGATAAGGTGTTTGTCGAAAGGTTGCATGAGGCTTTGTTGGCTGACCAGCGTGAAACCTGGGTGGATTGGCAGGATATTCCGCTGACGGCTGACTGGTGGCATGAGATCGAGCGGGGGATCGAGGGGACGAATACCTTTGTGTTTGTGATCAGTCCTGATGCGATCGCGTCTCAGGTGTGTCGAGATGAGATTGATCATGCGGTCAGGCACAATAAGCGGGTGGTGCCGATCGTGCGGCGGGATGGGTTTGAGATGGCAAAGGTGCATCCGGTGTTGTCGAAGCACAATTGGCTGTTCTTTCGGGAAACGGATGAGTTCGATCGTGGGTTTCGGGATTTGGTTGGGGCGATCGAGATGGATTTGGGGTATGTGCGATCACATACTCGCTTGACGGAACGGGCGGTGGAGTGGGAGGGCAAGCAGCGCAATGAGAGTTTTTTGCTGCGGGGCAGTGATCTGGAGGATGCGGAGCAGTGGTTGACGCAGGGGGCGAGTAAGCAGCCTCAGCCGACGGAGCTTCAGGGGGAGTATCTTGGTGCGAGTCGGAGGGGGGAGACGGCGCGGCAACGGGCAGAGGCAAAAAAACAGCGGGTGTTTGTAGGGATCGTGGGAGGGTTGGCGATCGCATCGACGGGAATCGCGGTTTTTGCATTTCAGCAGCGGCGGGTGGCGATCCTTCAAAGAAACGAAGCTAGATTGAGCGCCCAAAGTTCGACTTCGCTTAATTTGTCTGCATCTAAATTGACGTTGGAGGCTCTGGCGGAGGGCTTGAAGGCGGGGCACAACCTGAAGCAGTGGGAAAAAGACCTGGATAGCGGAACATCAATGCAGGTGAAAGCTAATCTGCAACAGGTGGTCTATCGCATCAATGAGCGCAATCGGTTAGAAGGGCACAGCTATGTTGTCCGCAGCGTGAGTTTTAGCCCGGATGGTCAGACGATCGCCTCCGGGAGTACTGACAGCACGGTGAAGCTATGGGATTTGCAGGGACGAGAGTTGCAGACACTCAAAGGGCACAGCAGTGCTGTCACCAGCGTGAGTTTCAGACCGGATGGACAGACGATCGCCTCTGGGAGTACTGACAATACCGTGAAGCTGTGGGACAGGCAGGGACGAGAGTTGCAGACACTCAAAGGGCACAGCCATCACGTCTACAGCGTGAGTTTTAGCCCGGATGGACAGACGATCGCCTCTGGGAGTTGGGGGTGGGGGGACAACACGGTGAGGCTGTGGGACAGGCAGGGACAAGAGTTGCAGACGCTCAAAGGGCACGGCGATGCTGTCAGCAGCGTGAATTTTAGCCCGGATGGACAGACGATCGCCTCTGGGAGTTGGGACAGCACGGTGAAGCTGTGGGACAGGCAGGGAAGGGAGTTGCAGACGCTCAAAGGGAACAGCGGTGCTGTCAACAGCGTGAGTTTTAGCCCGGATGGTCAGATGATCGCCACTGGCAGTGATGACAGCACGGTGAAGCTATGGGATTTGCAGGGACGAGAGTTGCAGACGCTCAAAGGGCACAGCAGTTCTGTCAGCAGCGTGAGTTTCAGCCCCGATGGAAAGACGATCGCGTCTGGCAGTGATGACGGCACCATAATTCTCTGGAATCTCAATTTAGATAGCCTGATGACGCTAGGCTGCGATTGGCTGCTCGACTACCGCACCAACAACCCCAATGGTCAGCAAGATCGAGAATTGAATGAAGCTTGCGGTGAGACAAAACAGTCCCAGGCAGTCCATAAGATGTCGCTGTGGCAAAAATTTGTGGCATGGGTTTGGCAGAGTTGAGCCAGGCAAAACACAGGCGTTGGGGGAGAGTCCGTCTCCTGCAAAAGAGGCGTTGCTGAATCGAAGCATGATTTTCCAGGTAGGGGTCATGCCCTCGCGTACCCTCTTTCCGCATCCAGGGCGACCCAGAGAGATGATTGTGATTTTGGCATGACGACTGGGGATGTGAAACTCTACGGTAGGGAATGCTGCCCTCGTTCCGATTCCAGGCCTTCGGGCAGCTACAGGGGGATTGCCCCTACCGTATGACTTTTCGACGCTTGCGCTTATCCTTTGCGGCGTGGGCGGCTGAGAATGCTCATCACTTCGCTGCGGTTGGGGGCGGGTAACAGCGGACTCCAATCACCCGCATCAGCGAATCCCCTTTTGTGGAGGTTGGCGATCGTTTCAGTGACTGCTCTTTTGAAGGAATAGAAGCAAATTATGAACGCTAAAATAACGTGAATTCGACAGAGTTTTTTCGCTTCGTGATTCAGCACTTTCGCCCCCCAACCCCCCAATCTGGAGGACTTCCGGACGGGATTTTTTGCTCAAAGTCCCCCAAACTTGGGGCATTTAGGGGGCAGCCCGGAGCGATCACCGCAGCGAAGGATTTCATCGAATTCACGCTAAAATACTTGCCGGAAAAAGGTTACGTCGTTTTTTAGTGATTTTACTTCTTCTAGCGTGACATTAGAGGGATAACGAGAACCGAGTTTACAGCCGTATAACAATTCGCTTGATCTCACTACCGCAAAATCTTCGTGTGGATGTCGAGGATATTTACAGCCGCCCAACCGAAACGTTATCGAGCGACTAACACTTGATGAACACCCCGACCCATATCAACAACATACCCTGTTCGTTGTAGCTCTGGAGTTGGCTTTTCGATGACTCGCCAGAATTCGATTCCACCTTCGGGTTTTGGGGTGAAATAGTCATAGATCGTGACGGCTAATGCCTTACCGCTAGCATCGAAGGCTGCACCCTCTGGCAAAATTCCCTCAAATGGATAATCCTTGAGTTTCGTGAGCTGACCTGATGCGCGATCGAGCATCATCAAACTCAAGGTTGCTTGACGGGTAAATCGAGGTGAATTAGTCGGGAAGGCAGTCCCACGCATATTTACAGTCACGACCTTTGAGCCATCTGGACTGATTGCTAAACTTTCGGGTGAAAGATCGGCGATCGCAGTTGAAACCACTCGATGCTGTGTTCCAGACGTATTTAATGGAGCAAGTTGAATGACGGATACTGTTCCTCGCGTTTCGGGTAATCGTTGTTCCAAGGTTTTGATTTGTTCACCAAAATTGCGCCCCCAATTGCTGCTGAGATAGAAGCGCCCATCAGGGGTGAATTGTCCTGTAAACGGGTCTTTGCCAACTTTCACGGGTGAACCCCAGGGAGTCAGTTGCAGTGCCCCTTCAGCGTTGCGATCGACTTCGTAAAAGACAATTTCATCTCGGTAGTCCAGATTTACAGCTAGATATTTTCCAGACGGATGCCACTGAACTTGACTCGCGTACAATCCATTTTGGAAATACTTTGGGTCAGGTTGAATTCCGATCTGACGAAGGGAAAATTCTGTCGGTTGACCGAGTTGATTGTTCTGAACTGGAATCAAAACAATTTCTTTGTTTGGAGTCTGCGTTGAAATTGCTAGTAAATTTCCATTGGGATGAACATGAACCGTTTCAGGCTTAGGAGGAACTTCAATTCGATCTCGAACAATGGGACGACGGGGATTGGATAAATCGATCGCCACCAATTGATTGCCAGAAGGAAGTTGCTCTCTTCGAGTCGCATTCGCTGGCATTGCTCCAAGGGTTTCAACGACAAATGCAGTTCGATAATCGGGTGATAGCGCCAGCGCATAAGGCGCTCCAATCACTGAATTTGAAGCATTAATTTGCGCGATCGCTTCCTGCTTTCCGTTGAGTGGCAAAGTTACGATCGAGAGTTGATCACTCACCCCTTGAGCAGGCAACTTACCATCTGCATAGGTGCTGGCAAGAAAATCACCATCTGAAATGGCAGCAATGTAGCGTCCTGTAAATTCCAACAACTGCTGTGTGGGTTGGGGATTGCTCAATTGAGTTGAAATTGAGATGCATGTGAGACAACCAATGATGAACGCGATCGCGCTGCGGGTGATGCTCAGATTAAAGTTTTTCATGGTCTTTGAATTAACCTTAAGCACTTCGTTCCTTAAACACTTCTTCCGCTACAGCCATTGCTTGCTGCACTTTCACAAAGCCAACATAGGGAAGCATATGTAGGATAGTTTCAACAATTTCCTGACGATTGGCTCCTACGTTTAAGGCTCCATTGATATGGACTTTGAGCGGTAACCCTGAAGCCGTGGTATTCAACCCAGTCAAGGCAGAAACGGTTGCCAGTTCACGGGTTTTTAGATCGAGATTTGGACGAGAAAAGACATCGCCATAGGCAAATTCCACGATGTAGCGTCCGAGGTCAGGAGCAATATCTTCAAAGCTGTTCACCACTGCCTCACCCGATGCTTTGCTAATTTGATTGAGAGCGTCTAAACCCCGGCGGTAGCGAGTCTCATTGCTTTCTGCCTGCCGCCGACTTTCTAGCTCTGGTTGTGGACTAGCAGGCGGAATTCCCTGTTGTTTGAGAGCGACAAGTTTCTGCTGCGCGGCAGCAATGGCAGTCAGGGTTTTGGGATAACCTGCATACACGGTCATTTGCATCAGCAATTCTTTAATTTCAGTCTCCGTTGCGCCCGCCCGCAATGCCCCTTCAACGTGAGCCTCAACTGAATTGTTCTGATTGCCGAGAGCCGTGACCATCGCTAGCGTGGCAAACTCGCGAGATTTGAGGCTGAGTCCGCGCCGATTCCAAATTTCACCCCGCGCAAATTCAACGATTAGCCTTGGTAAATCGGGGGCAAGGGTGGCAAACCGAGTGGCAATGGTTTTGACACGATCGCCTTCTGTTTGTTGCAAATTTTGAATCCCAAGCTGGTAGCGATCGCCCTCCGGTCTGGCTGAAACAGGCTTGAACTGAAGGTTACGCTCTTTGAACACTTCCCGCGCGATCGTCATTCCATCTTGCGCGGCTGGAAAGCCAGCATACACAACGGCATTCAGAATCGTCTCTACCACTTCTTGAGGCGTACAGCCGACATTCAGCATTCCATGAATATGAAACTTCAGTGCCGGACGTACCGAGCCGATCGCAGTTAATGCCGCCACGATCGCGATTTCTCGCTGTTTCAAATCCAGTCCGGGTCGAGATAAAACATCGCCAAACACATGGTTCACAACCATTTGGGCTAAATCTGGCGAAAATGCTTCTAGTGGGCGAGTAGCGCGATCGTAATCATTACCCCCGACTCGCTTGAGCGTTTCAATGCCGCGAGTGTAGCTATCGCTGGGTTGAGCTTGCGCTTTTTTAGTAAAGATTCCTAGAACAAAAGTTGTCAGTGTTGCGATCGCGGACGTGAGCAGCGATCGGCGCATTCGTTGAGCAGTTTGTGACATGATTTTTACGACAAAATAATTGTAATTTTGCAAATCTCAACTACAGATCAGACATCATGCCCCCATCTGCCAAAAGAGAAACGCCAGTATGGTGTGGAAAACGATCGAAAATTTTCGTTGATTTAGAAGTCTTTGTCCAAGTTATGAACAGCGGCAACTTTGCATTTCTCTTTTCGGGGTTTATACAGGTGGCGGATTTCGTTCGGAAAATTGCCCGTTCCAATAGGGGTAATAGGGATATGGCGGTGTCAAATAACTTGCCGTATCTAGTCTTGCAATTTGCTCCTGGGTGAGGTTCCAGCCGACTGCCCCAAGATTCTGCCTCAACTGCTCCTCGTTGCGCGCACCAATTAGAACAGTCGCGACGGTGGGTCTTTGCAGCAGCCAGTTCAGGGCGATCTGTGGAATGGTTTTATTGGTCTCTACCGCCACTTCGTCGAGCGTATCGACGATCCGATACAAGTGCTCATCATCAACTGGCGGCCCGAACTTAGCCGTATCGTGTAACCGACTGTCCTCAGGTAAAGGCCGTCCCCGCCGGATTTTTCCGGTTAAACGTCCCCAACCGAGCGGACTCCACACAACAGCCCCAACACCTTGGTCTTGACCTAATGGCATCAGCTCCCATTCATAATCGCGACCGATCAGTGAGTAGTAGGTCTGGTTGGCGACATAGCGCGAGTAACCATAGCGATCTGCGACAGACAGAGATTTCATGAGGTGCCAGCCAGAGAAATTGGATACTCCGAGGTAGCGCACTTTCCCGTCACGCACTAGGTCATCAAGCGTTGACATCACGCTTTCAATGGGTGTCATCGCATCGAAGTGGTGTAATTGCAGCAGATCGATATAGTCCGTACCAAGGCGTTTGAGTGCAGCGTCAGTAGCCTGTATAAGGTGATGGCGAGAAGCTCCAACGTCATTTGCACCTTCGCCCACACGAAGCGTAATTTTAGTCGATAAAATTACTTGGTCGCGGCGACATCTGACTGCTTCCCCCAGAATAGATTCCGAGATTCCGTCAGAATAGACATCGGCGGTATCAAACATATTCACGCCAGCCTCAAGGCAAATATCGATCAAGCGTTTCGCCTCATCTACATCCGTATTACCCCAAGCACTGAAAAGCGGTCCTTTGCCACCAAAAGTACCTGCGCCAAAACTTAACGCAGGAACCTTAAAGCCAGATTTGCCCAGAAAGCGGTACTCCATGAGTTATTATCCTCGTTGATAAGTGTTGAAAAACTTTGTCGTGAGGTTGTGAATCACGATCGACGTAGAGGTTGAGAGATTTGTGACATGACTTTTACGACACAATGATTATGATTTTGTAACCTTTAATTACAGACCGGACATCATACCCCCATCAGCTAGAAGAGACGTACCTGTAATGTAGGGACAATCGTTGGATGCAAGAAACAATGCTGCTTCGGCAATCTCCTCTGCGGTGGCAATTCGCTTCAGTGCATCTGCCAACTGTCGAGCCGCTTCTACTTTCTCTTTTGAACCTCCGGTCGATCGCTGAAATAGCGGCGTATCCGTGATTCCAGGTGAAAGCACATTCACTCGAATCCCTTGCTGCCCGTAGTCCAATGCTGCCGCTTGTGCTAAACCCAAGAGCGCCCGTTTTGCAGAAGCATAGCCAGAAAACCCCGGTCGGGTGGCTATAGTATGCTGTGAGGCAGTAATGACAATATTTCCACCCCGCTTCAGCATGTGTGGAATCTGGTACTTCATGGCAAGAAAAACACCCCGTAGGTTCGTATTCTGAACCCAGTCCCATTCCTCAACGGTAATCTCGTGGAGGGGTTTGGAGAGTATATCTCCCGCATTGTTCAGCGCAATATCCAGTTGACCGTATTTTTCCACGATACGATCGACAAACGATTCAACTTCTCTCGGCTGGATCACATCTGCTTTGAGATAAGTCGCCTCGCCACCACTTTGCCGAATTTCCTGTTCTACCGCAGCACCCAGGTTTTCTCTCCGTCCGCAGAAACCGACTTTCGCTCCTTCACGAGCAAAGGCAAGTGCCGCCGATCGCCCAATTCCAGAGGTTGCGCCAGTGATCATCACCACCTTTCCAGCAAAGCGCCCTTTTGCATCTGTGGGCTGAGGGGCTGGCTGCTGAGCGTTCGCCGTTAATCCATTCAGAGTTAATCCATTCGGAGTTAATCCAACTGTAGCGGCTCCTGCCAGTCCAGCCAGCCCAGTTTGAATCACTTGCCGACGGCTAGACTGTTGATCTGTAGTGCATTTCATCATTAGTTTTTGGGGTGTAAAAACGACTCAAAATTCTGTGGTTTCTGTGAAAGTTTTTTCGCAGGTTGATGATGGACTTGCAAAACAAGCTTCGATAGCCTAAGTGTAGATTCATGCTCAAAAAAATAACAATGGCTTTTTCAGGCACCACTGTCATGCTAAAAACGCATTAATTATCATGAGTCGTTTACACGATTTAGAAGTCTTTGTGCAAGTCGTCAACAGCGGCAACTTTGCCAGAGCAGCGGCAGCATTAGAAATTAATCCATCAGCTATCAGTCGCCGCATTAGCCAGCTTGAAGATCAGTTGGGTGTCCGTCTGTTTAATCGCACCACCCGCAGCCTCAGCCTGACCGAAGTGGGAGAGCGCTATTTCAATCGTTGTCTCAGCATTTTGGCAGATTTAGAAGAAGCCGATCGCGAGGCAAAACATCACAGCGCAGCCCCGCAGGGTGTTCTGCACGTTAGTTGTTCAACCCTGTTCGCCCATCGTCATCTACTAACGCGCATTCCTGAGTTTTTGACCCACTATCCCCGCCTCAGCATTCAATTAGCGCTGACCGATGACTTAGTAGATATTGTGGGTGACAGTATCGATGTTGCCATTCGCATTGGTGAACTGGCAGATTCTGCTCTGATTACCCGTCGGTTAGTCTCCGATCGCCGGATTCTTTGTGCGGCTCCAGCCTATCTCGATCGCTATGGAACTCCCACAACTCCCGATGATTTAGCCACTCACAATTGCCTCGCCCTGAATGCCTACAAAACGACCTTGAATCAATGGCGCTTTTGCGATCCTGTTGGAGTGAGAGAAATTAGCGTGGGTGGAAATTTTACCGTCAATAGTGGGATGGCCCTGTATGAGTCGGTTCTGGCAGGTTTGGGCATTGCTCGTGTGACGGCATTTTTGGCAGATCAGGCGCTGCGATCTGGACAACTGATTCACATCCTTTCGGAATACGAAGATGAGAATGATGTGGGAATTTACGCCATCTTTCCTAGCAATCGTTACTTGCTTCCCAAAGTGCAATGTTTTGTCGAGTTTTTAGTTGAAAGTTGTTCCAGCAAAGCAGTAAACGGACAAAACAGTTTAACTGAGGCGTGACTCCAAAGATCTGGACTGTTCCTCCAGGGCCGCAATTTGCTGTCTGAGCTTCAGAGTAGGGATTGTAAAATAAATTGCATCAAAGTCAGAAGTTGAGATTTAATGAACTACTGAACCAAAGACATGAGTACGATGACCTTTCAACCCGAACTGCTGGATCAACTGCTTAGGTTTATACTGTGTTCTGGACAATGCACAAACTAATGAGTTTTGACCAGATTTTTGGGATGTCAAAGTGCTGCCTCGTCTCACAACAAGTAACAGCCTTTCAGAGAGAATATGAGAATTTTTCATTCCGTCAAGTGGGCAGACGAGAGAAAAAAGTCCAAAGTCCAAAGTCATTCCTCATCCCTCATCCCTCATCCCTTCTTCTAGCTCCGGCAAAGGCTCCTCTGCTTGCAAAAATTCCGGTTCAGTCTTGTCGTAGCGATCGTTCTTCCACTCATCCAAAATATCTCTCACCAACGCCTCTCTCAGCCAAATCTGACCCACCAGCACCAGCGGAATCGCCAGAAACAATCCCAAAAAGCCAAAAAAGATGGCAAAAACTACTTGAGATAAGAGCGTGACCGCCGGAAGCAGCGATAGCTGTTTTGACATGACAAATGGCACCAGCAAATACTGCTCAAGCTGCTGAATGACAATATACAAAATCACTACAGCGCCCGCTTTCCAGGGGGCATCGAGTAAGGCGATCGCCATCGGCGGAACCAAACTCAACACCGGCCCCACATTGGGAATCGCCTCTAACAACCCGGCTAACAACGCATTTGCCAGCACCAATGGCACGCCCAAAATCCACAAACTGATGCCGCTGACGACCCCAATCACCACCATGTTGATCAAAATGCCGCCGACCCAGTTGACCAGCGCCACCTCACACAGTCCGAGAATTTCATCCGCTCGCCGCCGATAAAACGACGGAAACAACAGCACAAACCCTCGACGATAAGGTTGGGGATTGATCAGCAGCATGACCGTCAGAATGATCACCAGCAGCAGATTTAACAAAACCGCCAGCACATTGGAGAACAAGGAGAAGAAGTTTCCGACGACTCGCCCGGCTAGCGGTTGGATTTGTTGAATCAGATCATCAATGCCCGGCAAGTATTGTGATGACCCAGGAATCATATCCTGCATGTCTTGAAACCGTTTCTGAAGATTGTCTAACCCCTTGGGCACCAATTCCACAAGCTGTTGAAACTGAGTGATAAACGGTGGCACAATCAGCCCGACAAAGATGATCGAGAGAATGACGAAGAGCGCGATCGAGAGTGCAGTTGCCGCCCCTCGTTTTAAGCCAGCCCGCTGCATTCGGCGCACCAGACTATTGAGTGCAGTGGCAAAAATCACCGCCGCAAACACCAGCAGCAAAACCTGATGAATCTGCCACAAAATGTAAGCTGACACCGCAAATGCCAAAAGCCCAACCCATTTTCCCAATCCCACAATCTCACTCCTTCCCATGCTGGCTTAACTGAGTATGCCATTTTGCAGAAAAAGCGAAAAAGAAAAGAGACAAGACTTCTGCGAAGATGCACCAAAAGCCTAACTAAAGGAATACATCAAACGCTCGAATCGGTGATTGGGGGTGAGACTAAATCACGCTGCCAGATTTTTGGGAGGACGATCGTGCGTCACAATAGCGATGGTGTTCAAAATAGTTGAGTTATGCGATTTGCAGTTTCGGGCAGTTCTGGGCAGGTGTTGGCGTATGGGAAGCTGTTTATCCAACCGGATGAGGAGGGGCAGCGTCTTTGTTTTTGCACCGATCGCGGCACTGTCATTGTCGGGGGAATCATCGATCCAGATGGCGATTTGTCCAATGCGAGTCAGGAGTTATTTCGAGAATTTCTTAAAACCTGGGGGATGATGGGGGTAACGCTCACGTCTCAGGCTCGTTAGGCGTTCAGAATTTAGTCTTATTGTATAAAAGCGCTACTTTTTCGAGCAATTGCCCACTCTAGAGTAGAACGGTTGAGAGATCAGGAACAATCTGGCTTCTGATCTCATCCGATAAATCAGAGTGGACGATGCAATGCAAAGATGTGGAACCAGAGTGCTGAATTGGCTGATTTTTGTGCTGGTGGGCTGGGCGATTGTCACTCAGAGTCAGCCGTCTATTAGCGCCACCAAAGCAGAATTTGTAAATCTTCAAGCGATCAGTCCAAATATTGTATTGGATATTCGCTATGCAACGACAAATAATTTTACAAAACAAAAGTTATACCGTCAGGCAAAATGCTTTTTGAGAATCAGCGTGGCAGAAAAGTTATCACGAGTGCAAACAGAATTAGAAACGCAAGGGTTAGGACTCAAAGTATACGATTGTTATCGTCCGCTGTCGGTGCAAAAACGCATGTGGCAACTCAAGCCTGATCCCAATTATGTAGCAAACCCAGTTTATGGATCGAGACACAATCGAGGATCTGCGGTGGATGTGACGCTGGTCGATCGCACAGGCAAAAATTTAGCAATGCCGACTGAGTTTGATGAGTTTAGCGATCGTGCTCACCGCGACTACAATAGTTTAAGCAATACCGTCAAAACAAATCGAGCAACGCTAGAGCGAATCATGGAAAAGCACGGATTCGTTGGGCTACAAACTGAGTGGTGGCACTTTGATGCGACTGAATGGAGACAGTTTCCAGTTGCGGATGTCTCGTTTGAGGCGATTTAGAAGGCGCTATTTAGAAAAGTTCGGTAGTCACAGGAAAGCATTCAAAATTGCGGCGTATCCATTCCCACTTCGTTGTTGATGTATGACCAGATGAAATACATTCTGAATCACTAGTTCTAGCAATTGTATTTGTGGTAGCGTTCTCTGCTGCAATCTGGGTAGCGTTGTACAACCTGTATGATCAGATTCTAAAGCGTGAAAGGGACAGGCGATCGTACTACTAACGGGTTCGTATTGGCTTGAAGATGCGTCGCTATATCATTGCACCTGAAGCAAGCGACAACCTAACTACTAAATCGCTCCACCGAAAGAACAAACCCAGGTAAAACAGCTTCACCCGACAAGTCGATCGGAAGCCCCAACTTCTGAACGTCTTGATTAAGTCGATAAACGTCAACCTGTTGATCTTGAGGATTGATCAGCCAGCCCAAACGCACACCGTTCTCCAAATATTCCTGCATTTTGTCTTGTAGCATTTTTAGCTCGTCTGTTTCGGAGCGCAGTTCGATGACAAAATCGGGGGCAATGGGTGCAAATTTCTTGCGTTGAGTGAGGGTGAGTGCTTCCCATCGGCTTCTTTCAATCCAGGCAGCATCAGGAGAACGGACAGAACCATTCGGAAGTGTGAAACCTGTGGACGAACTAAAAACCCGCCCCAAATTTGTTTGACGATTCCAAATGATCAAATCGCCAATGTAATCCGCTTCTTGACTGCCGCCCTCTGCTCCAACGGGTGCCATGATGATCAGTTCTCCTTTGCAATTGCGTTCTAGTCTCAAGTCCTGATTGTGCTGACAGAGTTCAAAAAACTGATCGTCTGTTAGATGAATCGCATCTAGATTTAAGGTCAAAACTGTCATGGTTCCGCTCATAATTTACTAACGTTTGCTAACAAACTGAAATCTTCCTGCTTCAACTCGGAGAAGTCGGCTTCACCCGATCCACAGGCTGACACGGGATGGCTTCCCGCGTTTTTCAAATTGATTGCCGCATTCAGATCTCGGTCAAGACTGAATCTGCAATGCTCACAGGTGAACACGCGCTCAGAGAGAGTGAGTACTTCTTTTTTGGCTCCACAATTCGAGCAAGTTTTACTCGACGGAAACCAGCGGTCTACGATGACGAGTTCTGATCCGTACAGCCTGGTTTTGTAGTCCAACTGACGACGGAACTCATAGAAGCCCATATCACCTACGGCTTTTGCCAGCTTGTGATTTGCCATCATTCCAGATACATTCAAGTCTTCAATGACTACCGTGCTGTGGTTCTTGGCAAGAGAAGTCGTGAGCTTGTGGAGCGTGTCTTTGCGGAGGTTGACAATCCGTTGGTGCAATCGGGCAATTCTGATTTGCGCTTTCTTCCAGTTGGCTGATCCTCGCTGTTTGTGGCGATTGAGCCATTGCAGTCGAGACAGCTTTGATTCAAGTTTGCGATACGATTTCGCACCCTCAAAGACTTCGCCCGTGCTGAGAGTGGCGAGAGACTTCACGCCTAAATCCACTCCCACAACATCAACTGATTTAGGCGATGCGATCGGCTCTACCTCAATTCGGAATGAGAGATACCATCTATCGGCGGTGCGGCTAATCGCGACATTCTTGATGGGCACTTGCGGCAACTCTTCGTAAGTTCGCAGGATGCCAAGTTTCGGAACCTGAATTCGACGAGTACCACGAATCTTGATTGTGCCGTCCAACTCAAATGAGTCGCCTTTACCTTTCTTCTTAAACCTGGGAACCCCTGAGACTTTCTTAAAGCACCTATCCCAAGCCAGTCGTAAATCTCGCAGCGCATATTGAGGCGCACATTTTGAGGACTCAAAGTACCAGGGATTTTCAGGCTTCACCCATGCCACCAACCATTTATGCAAGTCAATTGCAGAAGGGAATTTAATTCTGTTCTCTGGATTTGCTTGGTTGTGGTCAAGAATTTGTTTGGTTAGTCCGAGTCCCCAATTCCACGCATGACGCGCTACGCCAGAATGTTTCAGCAGGTCGGTACGCTGCTGATGGTTGAGTTTGAGTTCCGTCTTGAATCCTAAGAGCATGATATTATCGTACGGCAAGTAACGTACAAACACCATGTCTAAACGATTAGATTTTCGGGTTTCAGATGAAGACTTTGCAGCACTCGAAGCATACTGCAAGAAAACAGGTGCCACCAAGACAGGCGCAATTCGGATGTTGCTCCAAGTTCTCAAAGATGAGCAATTGTTAGTAATTGTGAGAAAATCAATCACTGTTGATTGACCTCTTATCTTCCAACAGGATTATTCTTTGTCTTTTAGCCCGATCGCTTCAATTCCCAACTGTTTTTGAATTTGTCGAATCGCCTGATACATGTCATACAAACGGCTATACATCGCAGAGGCTTTGAGATAAACCTTGTGTTCGACCGCAGGGTAGCCCGAAACCGTCATCCCCGGTGGCACATCTTTATGAACTCCAGCTTTCGCAGAAGCGACAGAACCGTCTCCCATTTTGGCGTTATTCGCTACTCCGACCTGTCCTGCGAGAATCACCCGATTGCCGATCGTCGTCCCCCCTGCGATGCCACATCCCGACGCAAACGCACAGGCTTCTCCGACCGTCACGCCATGACCGACTTGCACCAGATTATCGATTTTGGTATTGCGACCAATGCGCGTTTCACCAACTGAGGGACGATCGACATTCGAGTTACAGCCCACCTCAACGCCATCTTCTAACACGGTGTAGCCAGACTGCTCCATTTTGAGCCAGCCTTCACGAGTCGGCACAAAGCCAAATCCCTCGGAGCCAATCACCGCTCCTGCATGAATTACACAGTCTGCCCCAATCTGCGATCGCTCATGAATTACACAATTGGCATGAAGAACGGTACGATCGCCCACAGTTGCCCCCGGATAAATCACCACATTGGGATGAATCACCACCCCATTCCCAATCTGAGTTTCTGCCTGAATGACGGCATGGGCCCCGATCGCCACCTCTTTACCAATTTGCGCCGATGGATCAATGACGGCTGTTGAGTGAATGACTGGTGCAGGTTTGAACGGCTGATAAAAGAGCGCGATCGCCTGAGCAAACACCAATCGAGGTTGACGAGTCGCAATCCAGGGAATGTGTCGATCGTTGGCTTTGGCCTGTAGCGTTTCGTCAGGCGGCAAAATCAGAACGCTGGCTCCAGTCGTGTCAATTTGTGAGCCAAACTTATGACCGTCGGCATAGCTAATTGTGCCTGGAGTTGCCTGATCGATCGCTGCCACGCCTATAATTTCGGGATCGTTGTCAGGGGCGATCGACAAGCTGTGTGAAACGATAGAGGCGCTGAGTCTTTCGACAATTTCACTAAACTTCATAGACGGGTTGGAGGGATGAGGGATGAATTCGTGATATCGAATAGTGTGGATGATTTTATCAAACTGCACCGCTCCATCTTTTCTATTCCTAATTTAGAACTCATCCGGTCAACCGTTATCCTTCATTTCTTCTCAAAAACGAAGCGCTCTCAACGTGAGCCGTCTGTGGGAAGAAATCTGCGGGTTGGACTCGTTCAAGCTTGTAAGCACTTGATTCGCAGAGCATCTTGAGATCGCGGGCTAGAGTAGCCGGATTGCAACTAATGTAGACGATGCGTTCGGGCTTCATCTCTCTCAGCGTTTGGATTACAGCCGGGTCGCAGCCTCTACGAGGAGGATCTAATAAAACAACGTCAGGATGGACTTCTAGCAAGGGCAGAATCTTTTCGACGGTGCCCGTTTCGATCGTCACATTCTCCAATCGATTTAGTTCGGCGTTCAATTTAGCTTGTTCGACGGCTTCGGGTTGGACTTCGAGACCGATCGCTTGTTTGACTTTTTTGGCGATCGGCAAGGTAAGCGTCCCAATTCCACAGTAGGCATCGACAACGATTTCGTGACCCTGAAGATCCAACTGGCTCAAAATCACTTGCAGTAGGGCTTCGGCTTGCTCAGTGTGGACTTGAAAAAAGGTGTCAGGGAGAATCTGAAACTTGAGTCCCGCAAACTCTTCTTTGAGATAAGACTGACCTGCGATCGTTCTCGTTTCTTTGCCAAAAATGGCGTTGGTGCGATCGGCGTTCAGATTTAGCGATACGCCTACGAGATTGGGATGTTGAGTTAACCAGGTTTGCGCCTGTTCTTCAAGCCCCTCTAGATTGGCATCTCTGGCGACCAACGTCAGCAAAATTTCACCCGTGTGGCGACCAATTCTCAGACCCAAATGACGCACTTTGCCACGATGCAGCGTTTCGTCATAGATGCCCCAGCCGCGAGTTTGCAGGTCTTGTTTGACCTCTGACAACAACGGATTCAACCGCTGATCT
Organism: Phormidesmis sp. 146-33; assembly: GCF_052939515.1. NCBI lineage: Bacteria > Bacillati > Cyanobacteriota > Cyanophyceae > Leptolyngbyales > Leptolyngbyaceae > Phormidesmis > Phormidesmis sp. 146-33. The sequence goes on along the minus strand of NZ_JBJPHU010000056.1, from coordinate 23,817 downwards.
TGAATCGGGCACTGATTGAGATTGACAATCTGATGGCTGCCTTTTTGGTAGTATCCCGCTTGCACCTGTCCAGTGGAGGAGCGCCGCAGCGGATAAGTGGCTTTGTTGCGGTAGCCCAGCGGTTCAGACACATTGAGAACGGGGTTGATGTCAATCTCGCGAAAGCCGCCCAGTCGCTCTAATGCCTGCACGAGATGATTGCGTTTGGCTTGTAGCTGATAGTCATAATCGACATGTTGCCACTGACAGCCGCCACATTTGTCGGCCACAATGCAGCCGGGGCGAATCCGATGGGGTGAGGGGTTGAGAAGCTCATGTACCTTGCCTTGTGCATACTGGGGCTTGACTCGGATCAAACGAACTAAGACACGATCGCCCGTCACCGTATCGGGCACAAAAACCACGCGCTGCTCAAATCGACCCACGCCATCGCCACTGTCGCTGAGGTCTGTGATTTCGACTTCGACCAGTTCTCCTTGCTGCCACTGGTTGGTCGCGTCGGTTGTTTCAGAGGGATGGGAAGTGGGCACAAAAATTGTCCTGTTAAGTAAGATAGACGAACTCTATTGTGGCGTTTCTTTTTGAGATATGGCTGATCTAACGAGTGTCTCGCAATTTATCGCAACGATCGAGCGACAAAATCCCGGTAAGTCTGTTTACGAAATTGCTAATATTTTGCGCGGCTACACCAAGCCTAGCTACACGACAAAAATGTGGACAATCGCCACTGGTTTTGAGCAAGCTTTTATCGAAGGAACGCTGAATCAAGACCTTACTTTAGCAGGTGAAGTGACCGATCTTGGGCATCTAATTGCTTCGCTGTCGGATCAAATTAATCAACCGGGGCTACGCTGGTCAGACTTTACGCGCTGGACGGCTGATCATACGGCGTGGGCTGGGGATATTGGGTCAGCGATCGGGCTTTATCGCACGACTCCAGAAAAATTCAAAAACCTGGGGGAAGCGCTCGATCGGTTTGCTTCAAATTCTGATTATGCGGCGGATGTGGCGGCGTTTGTAATGGGAGCCATCATCAATTCAAATACTCAAATCCCCCTGTCAACGCTGATTTTGCAATACGATAAAAAAGCATTGTCGGAGCAGATCAAACTGTTGATTAAATATCGCTTTGCGGGCGTGGTTGAAGGCAATCAATTAAAAAATCCTGCTAAGTTAGAAGCCGAAATTCGTAGTTGTGTGTTTGCTTATTTAGAACTGTCTCCAGATTCAGGAGTTTTGAAGTCGTTGAATAAGATCTTTACTCAAAAACTCAAGATTGAATGGGCGGAGAAAGAGAGCACGATCGGTGCTGATATTCTTCAAGGTTCTCTGCACTTTTTAACCTTTCTCATTCAAAAATCGGGCCTAGATCCCGTAAGATTTAAGCCCTACCAATTGCCCCAAGCGCCCTGGCTGGGAACCGTTCACTATGAAGTAACAACTCTGCCAGTTTGAATGATTTATCGTCAGATCAGAAGATCGCTAGATCAAGAGAAATCTCAGCAACCTCGAAAAGTGCAAAGCATCCAATCTCCGCAAAAAGTTGAAAGCTCCAAATACAAAGCTCTCTACATTCGGTCAGACTACATGCGCGATAGGGCAATCACTTTTGATCGCTTGTCTTGGGCTAATCCCTCTAATTCAGTAAGATGTAGCCAGCCTTCTTTGACCAATCCAGCAAACACAAAAAGTAGAGCAGAATATTGATAGTCGTATTTACCGTCAATTTCATGTCTCTTAGCACTCAAAAAGTCGTGTAATTTCCAAAGATCACTCAATTCAGCGATCGTGCTGGCTTGTTCTTGAACTTGTTTTAGCAAAGCCTCCACTTCTCGGTTGTATGCTTTATCAAAAACAGTTTTGGCTACTTTTTTTTCGGTGTCAGTCCACTCGGCTTCAGTCACTTGCATGATCCAGTCTAAAGTTTGTACGGTTGTAGGGTGGGTTAAAAATGCTTAGGATCGATCGTGAATTAAACAACCTGTAATTCTCGCGGTTTCGCTTCGTTTGATTCGGCTTCTGCCCCCTAAATCCCCCAAATTTGGGGGACTTTGAACCGCGAAACTGCCTTAAATTCTAGAATGTCTGCTTTCTCAAAGTCCCCCAGAATGGGGGATTTAGGGGGCGAAGCAACCAGGCAATCATCGATCTTATTCAATTCACGATCCTTAGAAAAATTGAGCGCCCTGACAAAGAGAGCGCCCATTACGATCGTTCTCGATCCTGTTGATTTGTCTTTAAGCGCTTCCTAGCGAACCAGGTTTAAAAGCTCTTTAGGAGACGCTAACAGGTCAATAGCAACAAAGAAAATTTTGCCTTCAGGATTGAGCAAAAAGCGCCAGGCCATATTCATGCCGACGGCTGCCCCAAACCAGGGAGTTTGCACTTTGCCCGTGACTTTTACCTGAGTGTAGCCATCGTCTGCGGGTTCAGACACGCCGCGCTCTGGGAGTAACTGGAGGTTTTGGCACTCTTCTCTAAAGAAGCGCATGATTGCATCTTTGCCCACGATCGGTCTCTGGAAGGGAGGCTGCAACGCACCGTCTGCGACAAAGAGCTTGATCATTTCGTCAAAGTCATTGGCGTTTAGGTTGTTCATGTAGCTCAACACGGTTGGATTGTTGAGACCTTGAATGGTGACCTTGGTACGTTGAGACTGTTCTTTGGGTGCGACGACAGGCTCAGAAACTCTGGTGTAGCTGCCGAGCTTACCTGCATCAAATCCCATGTCTACGACAGAGTTTCGCAGAACGGTGATCTGTTGTCCTTGATCCAGGGACTTGAGGGTTTCTAAGACGGCCTTCGCGTTGGCAGAAAGCTGGTAACCCGTCGGAATGGGGGCGACGATGCCTTGCTCCATCCATTTCCCAAGCTGATCCCAGAACCCTAATTTGATGTTGGGTGACCAGGTAGCATAAGTGCGACAGATCGGTGTGTCTGTGTGGTTTGCCAAGTCACACATGACTTGAGTTTGTTGCTCAAAGGTCATCTGCTTGACATCGTTAAGAATGCCTTCGGCAAACTGCATACTCGCTGCACCGGGAGCCGCCACGGTGATCGTTTTACCCATTTCCAGAAATGCAAACCAAGTCCATGCCAATTGATCTTCAGCGCTAAGTTGGTTGAATCGCGCGGTCAATGCGGGCACTGCATCAGCAGATAAAGTGCCGGGAAAAATGCCACGAGCGGAGTCAATAGTAATCGCCATAAAAAAGGCTACCTCATTAAGTTTCCAACTGACCAAAAGCGAAGCAAGACATTTTGGAAGTGCTGTTTTGCTCTCGGTTATCAAATTATCACAGAACGTTACAAAAGTTAAAACCCTTCCATATTAATCTCAGAAGGTCAAAACAGATAAACGCCACGAAGCACAAAGGAATTTCTCCATTGGAATTACTTATCTCTTATTTTGAAATTAAGTTTAGATACATTTCTTAATCAAATAGAATTCATATATTTTTCAAATGTTTAAGTGAGCCATTCACCCTGCGATTTTAAAATCAATTCGATCAAGCTTGATCTAAAAGGCGTTCTCAACTCGATCGCTGTAGACTGTAGCGAGGTTGTCGATCGCATTCACATCATTTCAAGAGAAAGCTGAATCAGGAGAGCTTGCGGCCTGCCAAAACTCTTGATGCGCCTGCACAATTTCTGCCTCAACTTCAAAAATCGGGCCCCACACTTTAATGGGCTTTTGACCTTGCTCAAAGAGCGATCGACAGGGCAAATTTAACGTGAGATTCTCCGTATGATTGCCCGTCAGCTCCAATAATCGCGCTTCAGAAATGCCGTAGACTAAGCGACCGATGTTTGCCCAATAGAGCGTTCCGGCACACATAGCGCAGGGTTCCGCCGTCGTGTAAAGCGTACAGTCCCATAGATAATCAAAATCAAAATTCATCCAAGCTGTGCGAATTAGCACCGATTCAGCATGATTCACCGTATCGACGTTGCCCTGCTCAAATAGCACCGTTTCGTGATCAGGAGCCACCAGAATTGACCCAAACGGATGGTGCCCAAACTGACGAGCGCGGAGGGCGATTTGGTGCGATCGCCGCAAATGTCGAATCATCTGTTCTCGTGTCGGTTCATCTAGATGTCTCAAACGGCTCTCCTTAGCTTCTTCTACCGTGTATACACAAGTTGGTCGATCTGTGGTTGGCGATAGGCTTCGCCCCCTAAATCCCCCAGTCTGGGGGACTTTGAGAAAGAAAGGCTTCTAGAAGGCAGAGAAACTTCTCAAGATTTCAAAGTCCCTCACTCGTGGGGGATTTAGGGGGCAGAAGCCGGCTCAAACGGAGACAATTAATGACTTGTGTGTACACCGTAGTCTTAGCTTCTTCTAGCCAGATTTGCAAAAGTGATCCCCCAAAGCCGTAGACTAAATGATGCAATAAATGATCTTTTAACCTGACGACCTGTGCGAAAAATTGTAATTGCTGGCAACTGGAAAATGTATAAAACTCAGGCAGAAGCCCTAGAGTTTTTGCAAGGCTTTACTTCTGAGCTAGAGACGATTCCAGACGATCGAGACATTGTGCTGTGTGTCCCTTTCACCGATCTGGAGATTTTGTCAAGAAGCCTGCATGGTAGCCGCATCCAGATTGGCGCACAGAATGTCCATTGGGAAACCGCAGGCGCATATACGGGCGAGATTTCTGGCTCCATGCTGACCGAGCTAGGAACGCGATTTGTCGTCATCGGTCACAGCGAACGCCGTCAATATTTTGGCGAAACTGACGAAACGGTGAATCTTCGTCTCAAAGCCGCTCAAAAAGCAGGACTCACCCCGATTTTGTGTGTCGGAGAAACCAAACAGCAGCGCGACGCAAACGACACCGAATCTCACATCTTTAGTCAGCTTGAGAAAGGACTGATAGAGGTCAACCAGTACAATCTGGTGATCGCGTATGAACCGATCTGGGCGATCGGCACCGGAGATACTTGCGCCTCTAGTGAAGCCAACCGCGTCATCGGACTGATCCGCAGCAAACTCTCCAACCCCCACGTCACCATTCAATACGGCGGCTCGGTCAAACCCGACAACATCGACGAAATCATGACCCAACCTGAAATCGATGGTGCTCTGGTCGGCGGAGCCAGCCTCGATGCCAAAGGGTTTGCCCGAATTGCCAATTTTAAGTAGGGTCAATGCCCCGTGGTTGCCCAACGTGATCGGTAGAGTGTGTTGAGCCATGCAAAACGCACCCATTTTAAGTTGTTAAATTTACGTGAATTCGATGAGAGGTTTTCCGCTTCGTTGTTCACGGCTTTTGCCCCCCAACCCCCCAATTTGGGGGACTTTAAGAGAGGAATTCTGGTTCAAAGTCCCTCACTCGTGGGGGATTTAGGGGGCGTTCCTGGATCTAAAAGCGAAGCGAAGCGTTCATCGAACTGACGTTAAATTTACAGGCTGGATGTCAAAAGGGTTGCCTTAAATTTACTTTTTGCCCCTGAGCCAGTAGGTGATCATTTCGCCTTTGCCGCGCACCTCGATCGCCCCTCTCTCTTCAAACCAGTATTTATCGAACAGACGATCGTAGGTCGAAGCGGTGACTTGAATGCATCCGGCCGAGCCTTGCGACTCCATGCGGCTGGCCATGTTTACGGTGTCGCCCCACAGATCGTAGATAAATTTGCGAGTGCCAATCACGCCAGCGACGACCGGCCCGGTACTAATGCCAATTCGCATTCTAAAAGACTCGCCCGTTTCTTGATTAAAGTCGGCGATCGCAATCTGCATGTCCAGCGCCATTGCTGCGATCGCAGCCGCATGAAACTCATTGGGCGTAGGCAGTCCACCAACCACCATGTAAGCATCGCCGATCGTTTTGATTTTTTCTAAGCCGTGCAAATCCGCCAGTTGGTCAAAGGCAGAAAAGATCTTATTGAGTAAAGTGACAATCTCGATCGCCGATCGCTGAGTCGAAAGCTGCGTGAATCCAACAATATCCGCAAACAGAACCGTCGCTTCGGGGAAGGTGTCAGCGATCGTGCTGGAGCTTTGTTTCAGTTGTTCGGCGACCGACTTGGGCAAAATGCTTAACAGCAAGCGTTCTGACTTTTCTTGTTCTTCTTGCAGACGTTTTAGATAAGCTTGCTCCTGGTCGCGCAGCCGCTTTTTTTCGAGGCAGGCCCCGATCCGAGCTTTGAGCAACGTCGGGTTAAACGGCTTAAACAAATAATCTTCGGCCCCTAGCTCAATGCAGCGCGCCACGCTTTCAATATCGTTTAATGCAGAAATCATGATCACGGGAATATGGCGCAGGGCAGGATTGGCTTTGAGATGCTCTAAAACCTCGTAGCCATTCATTTGCGGCATCATAATATCGAGCAACACGACATCGACAGACTGCTCCTGTAGAAGACATAGCGCTTGCTGTCCGTTTTCGGCCATTACGATCGTGTGCCCTTGCTTCTTCAATCGACGAGAGAGCAAATCGCGGTTTGTCTCAATATCGTCCACAATCAGCACAGTCCCCTGTTCGTCACTCATTCCACTGTTCCGCTCTACTGCTGCATCGAGTTGCACAATCTGACCTAACCCGTCGCTTAGATTACAAGCTTAGTTTCATTATTCTATGCCTTCTGCTTTTTGCCCTTCAAAAAATCAAGATTCGCTAACTGATTGTCCTGAGTCGTTTTTCACGAAGATAAATGGGTTTCTGGAAAATTTTCTAGAGAGCGCTAATTAAGGTTGGTAAAGTTTCTTAGCTCTGGTGTTGAAGGCTTTTGCTCCCCAAGCTGCCAATTTTTGGGGACTTTAAGATTCCTGGTTCAAAATCTGCCCTTATCGGAGGATTTAGAAAATTTCAGAGCGACGCGCAAAGCGTGATCGAGTCTCCGTTAATTGGGCCATCGCGATCGAGCAAAAATTCTGAAGCGACGATCGGGAGTGAGACGGTGAAGGTCGATCCCTGGTCTAGAGCGCTCTCGACAAAAATATCGCCGCCCATCATACGGACAAAGTGACGAGAGATGGCCAGTCCCAATCCGGTGCCGCCATATTTGCGGGTGGTTGAGGTGTCCGCTTGCGTGAAGGGGTCAAACAGGGTGGTGGACTGGTCGGGGGTCATGCCGATTCCGGTATCAGAGATGCGGAAGAGGAGGGAGGAGGGAGGAAGGAGGAGGGAGGAACTGGGGAATGGGCTGCTTTGCTCAACGGTGAGGGTGATGGTGCCGTTTTCGGTAAATTTGGCGGCGTTGCTGAGGAGGTTGAAGAGAACTTGCCGAACTTTGGTCAGATCTGCGTTGAGAGAACCGATCGCCTCTGGGCAGCAAACAATTAGCTGATTGTGATTTTGGGTAATTAGTGGCTTGACGGTGTAGGCGACTTCTTGGATCAGTTGGGCGACATCGAAGCTTTCTACAAATAACTCGGTTTTGCCTGCTTCGATTTTGGAGAGGTCTAAAATGTCGTTGATCAATCCCAGGAGATGGTTTCCGGCGGCGTGAATTCTCTGAAGGTCGGGGAGAAACTCAGTTTGTTGGCGTTCGATCGCGTCTTCTTGAAGCATTTCGCTGTAGCCAATGATCGCATTCATAGGTGTGCGAAGTTCGTGACTCATGTTGGCCAAAAACTGACTTTTGGTGCGGTTGGCGGCTTCGGCTTTTTCTTTGGCGGCTTGCAGTTCTTGTTCGATTTGTTTGCGCTGGGCGATCTCTTGAAACATCTGGGTGCAGGAAGTCTCAGCGTCTAGATCAGAGTGAACCGTCCCCCGTAAGGCTGTGAATCGATGAATGAGATGAGTCCCGATCGCCCCCGTCAATACGGCCAGACCGCTGCTTAAAGATGACTTGCCCGTGAGCAAAACCAATCCCATCAAAGCGCCAAACATTAGTCCATGACCCGCCCAAAAAAACAGCACGGAACTGCTGAAATCGGTCAATTTTTTGAAGGCGCTCCGATACTTTGGATGGCGCATCAGCCCAGATTCTAAACATAAGAAAGTAGCCTGCACCAAGAAAACAAGGCTGGCACTGCTGATGATCCATAGGGTATCGCTCATGGTTCGATCCAGGGTTATGCGTGTTTTTAACGGCAGTCGGCGGGGTTGTAGCCGGGACTTTAGACTTTAGACGTTGGACGTTGGACTTTAATGTTTGGTCTTTGGTCTAGCGTTGGTTCGACCCCTTACGGGTAACTCGAAGAGATCAAGTTTTTTCGCTTCGTCGATCAAATCTTTTGCCCCCCAACCTCCCAGTTCTGGGGGACTTTAAGAGAAGAGTTCTAGATCAAAGTTCCTCATTTGTAGGGGATTTAGGAGGCGTTTCCTAGTGAAAAAACGCAGCGAATTTCATCGAATTTATGTCTGGTCTAACGTCTAAGGTCTATCTTCAGTCCCGCTCAGTTAGTTATTCCCGTTTGTGATTACTTTTAACGGCTTCGTTGGTCATCTAGCCGATATTTCAGTGTTTTCTCTAGCAATTCTCAAACTAACCCCGATCGATACAAGCTGTGTTGTTTGATTTAGAGCGACTGCATTTTCTCTCGTGTTGCGGACAGTGAAATTTTGGGGTCTTGACCGACTGGCAGATACATTGTGAAGGTTGACCCTTTGCCATATTCACTTTCGACGGCGATCGTGCCCCCCATGATTTGACAAAATCTTTGGGCGATCGCCAATCCCAACCCGGTGCCGCCATATTTGCGAGTCGTCGATGCGTCTGCCTGCGTAAACGCCTGAAACACTCTCTCTATCTGCTCTGCTGTCATGCCAATTCCAGTATCAGAGATGCGAAATATGATAAATGATTGAGGTTTGAGTGACGCATCAGCCTTGGAAGGTGAGGGTTGAGAATTACCCGCCCCAGCGCCTTTTTCGACCGTCAGCGCGATCGTGCCTTGAGCCGTAAATTTACAGGCATTACTCAGCAAGTTATATAAATTTTGGCGCGTCTTGGTCAGGTCAGCATAGAGACAGCCCACATTGTCAGCACAGTGAACAATCAAGACATTGCCGTTTTGCTCAACGAGCGGCTGAATTGTGCTAGATACTTCTTGAATCAGAGGATGAACTTCAAAACTTTCGAGGTATAAATCCATCTTTCCAGCTTCAATTTTAGAGAGATCGAGAATGTCATTGATCAATCTCAACAAATGTCTGCCAGCGCTGTTAATTTTTTGTAGATCTGGAACCAAACTATCTTGTCCGCAATCGATCGCTTCTTCTTGCAGCATTTCACTGTATCCCAGAATTGCATTCATCGGCGTGCGTAACTCGTGACTCATATTAGCCAAAAACTGACTCTTGGCCCAGTTTGCTTGCTCTGCAATTTCTTTGGCCTGTTGAATCTCGCTGGTTGATTTCTGGAGTTCTTGTTCGTATTGCTCTAATACGCCTAACATGATGTTGATTGTGGTGCCCAGATTAGAAAGCTCGTCTTTGCCAGGGGCAGAAACTCGCAGCGATAGATTGCCACTTTCCCCAATTTCTGCCACTTCGTCACTCAGGCGCGATAGTCTCGACAAAACCAGCTTTTCTAACAGCAGCAGCGTCACCCCCCCAAACACAAAGCCCACCACGACAATCAGCAAACTCAAAAATCGAATCGCTTCTTTGCCCTGCTGATAAATTTCTCTAGGATTTTGCACCTGTAAAATGATGGCGGGCTTGCCGTAAATATCTCTGAGCAACGCAGATCCCGCGATCGTTTTCTCATTGATTGGGCGCACCGTGACGGTGGCATTTTCGAGTCTCATCGCAGACGGGCTAAAAAATTCGATCGGCATTTTGCGATCCAAAAGTGGCTGCACGGTCAGAGGCACTTGCAGCGATCGGGTCAACTGACTTACGTCTTCTTCTCGCACATAGCGACCGACAATCAAACTGCCCAAAATTGGCCCCTTACCCGCGCTGTTGACGATCGGGCGAGAAGCCACCATCATCGGCCCCTCTGGCAGCATGAGAATGCCCGTGGTCGTACTTTGAGGCGTGGCATGTTGAAGCAGGCGATCGCTGACTCCAATGTGCTGTTTTACGCCCTGGGGAATGGGGACTCTTTGCCCCTCTTGTAAATCAAATCCAGTGCCAAACACGATCTTGCCGGAGCGATCGATAAATAAAATCAGGTTGACTTGCAGCATGGCTAACTGCGGATCAATCAAATTAGTGCGAATAAATTCTGAATTGCCATCGCGAATAAATTTGGCGGCATCGTCCCAGGATGACCAATCAGCAAAATTTGCGTTGAACTGCTCCAAACTTTGGTTAAAAACATTCAAAACGCCCTTCATCATCTGGCGCGTGTCTTGGTCTTCGGCACGATTAGAACTACCCAACAGCAGCGTCGAGGCAACCGTATAGATGGCGGCATTCAGACTGACCAACGTCACGCCAATAATCAGTAAGGTTCTTCTCCGCAGCGTGAGAAAATTGCTCTTTCCTAGTTTCATCATGCGGTCTATCCGAGAAGGGTCTGAATTTTTTCGAGCAGTCGCGGCAGTTCTACAGGCTTGGTGTCGTAGTCGTCGCATCCCGCCTCCAAACACTTTTCGCGATCGCCCGACATCGCATGGGCCGTCAGCGCAATAATCGGAATCTGCTGAGTCGCCGTCACGGATTTGATCTGGCGAGTCGCCTCCCAACCGTCTAAGACGGGCAAACTCATGTCCATCAAAATCAAGTCTGGTAACTCAGCCTGAGCAACCTTAATTCCCTGCTCACCATCGATCGCGCTGACCACTTCAAATCCGCGCCGAGACAGACGACGGGACAGCATATCTCGGTTGATTTCGTTATCTTCGACTAAAAGAATTTTAGGCATGGCTGACTTATTAGAGCAATTTTAAGCGGGCTGGGGCTACGGCCGTTTGTCCAGACTGGTTAACGTTTCTCGGACTTCTTGCAGCAGATCGTCACGGGTATAGGCTCCTTTCTGCAAAATTTGTTCGACATCGCCGCTGAGTTGGGCCCGATCGGCTGGCGTGAGCGTCATGGCCGTTACGACAATTACAGGAATCGATCGCCACTCGGACACCTGCCGCAGTTTGGTAATAAACTCGAAGCCATTCATCTCTGGCATCATCAAATCCAGCAGGATCAGGTCGGGTTTTTGTTGAGACAGGCAGGTGAGGGCGACTTTGCCATTGGGGGCGACGATGCCTGTCCAGCCTGCTTTGGCGAGGGTGCGCTGAAATAATTCGCGAGTTGCGAGGTCGTCTTCGACAATCAGGACTTGTCCGGTGTGGGGGGCGGCAGGGCGATATTTGCTGAGAATGGCGAACAGTCGTTTGTAGTCGATCGGCTTGGTCAAATAGTCAGACGCGCCCAACGCAAATCCTAAATTTTTGTCATCGACGATCGTTAAGACGACAACGGGAATATCTGCCACGTCTGGGTTGGCTTTGAGGGCGGACAAGACGGCCCAGCCGTCCATTTTGGGCATCAACACATCCAGCGTAATCGCATCAGGACGCAGCTCGATCGCTCGCCTCACGCCTTCTTCTCCGGTCGAGGCCGTCTCTACGCGAAAGCCTTCTTTGGTCAGAGCGCGCACCATTAACTCCTGAGTGGCTACATCGTCGTCGATCACCAAAACGGTAAAACGGGGTTCACCCGTGGGGTCTAAAAAAGGCACAAGGGAATCTGGAGGGGGAGCCACTTTGCGATCGAGAACAGCGATCGGTAATTGCACGGTGAAGATCGACCCTTTGCCAATCTCACTGGTCACGGTAATGTCGCCACCCATCAATTGACAAAATCGCTGACTGAGGGCCAGTCCTAACCCGGTGCCGCCGTATTTACGCGTGGTGGAGGTGTCTGCCTGGGTAAATGCCTGAAATAGCCGTTTTGCTTGCTCTGGGGTGATGCCAATTCCGGTGTCGGAGACGTGGAAGAGGAGGGAGGGAGGAGGGAGGAGGGAGGAGGGAGGAGGGAGGAGGGAGGAGGGAACTGGGCTGCTTTGCTCGATGGTGAGAGTAATGGTGCCGTTTTCGGTAAATTTGGCGGCGTTGCTGAGGAGGTTGAAGAGGACTTGTCGAACTTTGGTTACGTCGGCATACATTTTTCCGATGTTGTCAGGGCAGGAAACTTGTAGCGTGTTGTTGTGTTTGGCGATCAGGGGTTCGATCGTGGTTTCGATGTCTCGAATCAGCAGGGACACTTCAAAGGTCTCTAAAAAGAGATCCATTTTGCCTGCTTCGATTTTGGAGATGTCGAGAATGTCGTTGATCAAGTCCAATAGATGTTTGCCTGCGCCGCGAATCTTATCTAAGTCGGGCAAAATTTCTGTCACGCCCAGATCCGCCGCGTCTTCTTGCAGCATCTCGCTGTAGCCAATGATCGCATTCAAGGGGGTGCGGAGTTCGTGGCTCATGTTGGCCAAAAACTGGCTCTTGGACTGGCTGGCCGTCTCGGCAGCTTCTTTGGCGTTATAGAGTTCTTGGGCGGTGCGCTTACGATCGTCGATATCCTGTACGGTTCTGACATAAAACAAGAGGCTGCCATCGTGATCACGGACTGCAACCGCACTTTCGCTGATCCAGACCACGCTGCCGTCTTGTCGATAGACTTGAGATTCAAAATCGGCAATGCGATCGTCTCGATTGATGAGTTGCACAAAGTCAGCGTGGCGATCGGGGTCTACATACCGCTGGTTACTGTTAGACAAATGGCTGATCAACTCCTCTGGTGACTGATAGCCATAAATGCGAACGAGAGCCGGGTTGACGCTCAGATATTCGCCAGTGGGGGTTGTTTGAAAGATGCCTTCGGTCGAGTTTTCAAAAATGCTGCGATATTGTTCTTCGGCATGGCGTACGGCAATTTCAACTTGTTTGCGCTGCATAAACTGGCCGATTTGAGTGCCGACCGTGGCAATCATTTGCAGCATTTCTGGATCTAATTGACGAAACTCTGTACTAAAAAAAACCATGACTGCAATAACTCGACCCTTTGTGGGTACCTCGAAGCGATCGCCCTGCAAAATTGGGAAGCCGAAGGCACTGTGCAAATTTGCTTTTGTAGCCAACCCTCCGGGTAAAAAGAAGCCAGGTTCTTGATTGAGATCGCTAATCCAAATTGGTTTTGTCGCTGCCCAAACTCGCCCAATCAAACCCACTCCCATCGCGAAGCTATTAGATTGACTGTGGGCCGCAAAATCGGCGACTTTGGTTTGCGATCGACACCAGCATTTCACCAAGCGCATCATCTGGCTGGTCGGGTCGATCGTCCAGAGTTCGCCCAGTTCCCAGTTAAGATTTTCACAGATTGTCTGCAAAATTTCGGAGGTTGCTTCGTCTAGATTTTCTGATTCTGAAACTGCTTTTGTCGTCGTATATTGCACTCTCAATCGCTGCTCTACTTGCTGTCTTTTTTGCCAATTTCGAGTGAGCGCCCCATAGATGACAGTCACCGCAATTAACACCAACGAGGTGAACGCGATCGCTCGATATTTTCGCCAAACATAGTCATCTAGACGGATTTGTAAGAGCTGATCTGTAGCGGGCACCATCGCATCATAAAGCCTGAACTGATCCGCGATCGCCTGACTCCCAACGCCTGAGTAATCAATCGATTCCGACGAAATTGTTTGCAGTGTATCTTCGTGAATAAGTTGTAGAAAATCGTTGGTGCTGCTGAGGCTAGTTCGCACTGAGGTTTGTAAAGCTGCCCGCACTTGGGGGTTGTATTCAAAAATGACTTGAGTCCCTCTGGCGATCGCGCTCATGGGCGTATTAATTGAGTAATTAAAGACCGTCATTTGGGCTTCTTCACTCAAGGTAATTTTTTGACGCGCTGCGACTTCTGTGCCAAATTCTTTTGCTTGGGCGGTCTTTTCGATCGCAGACGGTAGTTTGGTAATCAGCGCATCTAGTAGATAATAAGCATCTAAATTAGGGTCAAGAATCATGTTAGAGGTGTCCCCTACATGCGTAATTTGAGCCAGAATGCTTTCGATCAGAGCCGTATGACGCGCAAAGCTTCTTTCAGTGGTTAACTCTTCTGCTTTAAGGGATGCCCAATCTTGCTTAATCGCCTGCCAGTTTCTAGTCGTTTTAAGCGTTTTCCCTAACCGACGATCGACGATATCAATGGCTTGAATGTTAGCGGCGATCGCTCGTTGACTGGCTAATAATGCTTCTTCATCACTAGCATTACCCGATAGATAAAGATTAGCCAACCTGCGATATTGGATGGCATTTTCTAACAGTTTCCTCAGCGCTTTATTGTATTCCAGCCCATGTTTCTCGTTTTGAGTAAAGCGAATTCCGACATCAATTTCGGCGACCAATTGTTGAACGACGACCGCAAGCGGCAACGTGAAGGTCGCTAACAACGTCACCAGGCTGACTTGTCCGAGCCACTGTTTGAGTCCGTTTTTTTTCACGCTGGTCTCCTCAAACTTTCAGAGTCTTCGCTTTCGTCTTTTTGACGACAACCTGGCTCCCTGGGGTAACATCCTCGTCCTCACCAAGCCCTACCAGATCAATCAAGTCTGTGTAGAAAAATCCGGAAGTCGTCAGGAACTAATGTATTCTTTATGACTGAAGCGGTTGATAAAACGAAGTAGAGCATTCCCGACTGAGCGATCGCCAAACCTGATTGAACGTAAGCCAACTACAGACTACTTTTTTCTGCCCTATAACTCAAACGCTTGATGCTTCGGTCAAGTTCCCACACAACACCTGGTAGTTTTAACACCGTTTTAACACCGAGTTAACAGAACTGAACCGACAAAACGTAGCCCCTTGTTTATATATTGCCCAAAAAAATCTGTAAAATCACAGAGGCGCTCAAGATAGCAAGACTCCGTAACAAAGGTTTCTGAACTAGACAAATCGCGTTAATTGCACTCGGAAGCGGTCTTTTTTGGTAACCATGACTTCGCCCACTTCGACTCGACCCTTGCCCCGGATGGCGATCAGATCCCCAGGCTTGACGGTGTAGCTCGTTGAAGTTGTTTCTTTCCAGTTGACGCGCACATCTCCCGCCGAAATCATCTCGGCCATTTTGCTGCGCGACATGCCAAAGCCCGCAGAAGCGACCGCATCCAGCCGCATCGAAGCCTCGACTGTCGTCAGTTCTTTTTTCTTTGGCTCCCGAATCTTTAGCTCTTCTAAAGGAATGGGCTGCGTTTTGACGGGCACCGATCGCACCTGAGTCAGACTAGCCTGCAAAAAATCGACTAGCTCTTTGACAACGATCGCTTGAGCGCCTCGCTCTCCGAGTACGAGAATGTCTCCGACTTTTTCGCGTACGATCCCCGTTCCTAAAAGCGCCCCCAGAAAGTCTCGATGGCTGGCCGGGTCAAACAAAAAATTACCCGCAATGCTCAGGGGTGCGACTTCGACCTGGGAGGGGTCTAGCGGCAATTCGGAGCGGGCGATCGCAAGACGCTGCCGTTCTGCTTGAGGATAGCCCCCCCAGGCCACCATCTGCACGTCTGACAAGCGCCCAAAAGCTTGCTGAACTTCGGCCAGTTCGGGAGGTGACAAAAAATCGGTCATGACGACTTCCCAGGTTTTGACGGCTTGTTCTGCCTGGTCAATCACCCGTGCAACACAGTCTCGATTTTCGACACCCTTGAGCAAATCTTCTCTTGGCAACATAGAGACAATACTTCAAAAGAATCTTTATTCTACCGACTGTTCTCCAGGCAGGGTCATCACTCGTTGGATACTATTTCTACAGGTGACGATCGATAAAGGACAGGGGACTTATGAATTATCTAGTGGCAGTGTTGGGCGATCGCATTCAGGCAGAAGAAGCATACTCGGCTCTGGAGCGGGACGGGCTGCCGATGGAGAGTGTGTCGATTTTGGGCAGAGGCTATAAGAGCGCCGATGAATATGGCTTGATCGATCCCAATGAGCAGGCGCGAAAACAGTCGAAGTTGATGGCGGCTTGGCTGATGCCTTTTGGGTTTGTGGCGGGATTTTGCTTTAACTTGATCACTAAGCTAGATACCTTTCCTTGGGCGGGTGAGTTTGGCAATCAAGCGATCGGGGGTGTTTTGGGCGCGCTGGCCGGGGGAATGGGGAGTCTGTTTATCGGTGGAGGCGTGGGGCTGATTGTTGGCGGTGGAGATGCTTTACCGTATCGAAATCGGCTGAATGCAGGCAAATATCTGGTCGTCGTTAAGGGGTCGGATGCCCTGACGCGCAAAGCCACAACGATTTTGAGACGGTTTGATCCCGAAAACTTGCAGGGTTACTTTTACTCAAGCGATGTGTAATTGAATAGCGAAGCGAAAAACCGTTACCAAATGCCCGCTTAGGAGATTTCTAGCAAAGAAGTTACCAACCTTGGGAAGCCCCCTAAATTCCCCAATTCTGGGGGACTTTCAGAACTCTCAATGGAGACAGCCGGGTATATTTACTAACGTGAATTTAACGTGAATTCGATGAAACTTTTTCGCTTCGTTGTTCACGGCTTCTGCCCCCCAAGCTGCCAATTTTGGGGGACTTTAAGAGAAGAATTCCGGTTCAAAGTCTCCTGCTCGTGGGAGATTTAGGGGGCGTTCTCGGATCTGCAAGCGAAGCGTTCATCGAACTGACGTTTTATTGACGTTTTATTAAAGGAAATCTCCTTAAATCTCAAAAGATGCCTACACGCGCACTTGTTTTATGGGGATTTCGATCGCAAATTCGCTGCCTTTTCCCAGTTCAGATCGACCGCTCAAGTTGCCGTTGTGTTGAGTGACGACAATTTGGTAACTGATGGATAAGCCTAGTCCTGTGCCTTTGCCGATCGCTTTGGTCGTAAAGAAAGGGTCAAACATTTTGGAGAGGGTTTCTGGAGTCATGCCGTTGGCGTTGTCCCAGATGCGAATCATGATCCAATTAGAGTTGACAACTTTTGTCTCGATCCAAATAGTAGGTAGAAACGTGTCAGAAGTTCCCAACGATGCGATTTCTTTTGCTTCTTTGAGTATTACTTTCATACTGTCTTCTAGGGCATCGATCGCGTTGTTGAGAATACTCATAAATACTTGATTGAGGTGCCCTGGATAACACTCGACTTTGGGGAGATCGCCATAGGTTTTGATCACGCTAATTTGGCTGCGGCTAACCGTTGTTTTGAGACGATGTTGAAGTAGCAGTAAGGTACTTTCTAGCCCTTCGTGCAGGTCAACGAGTTTGATTTGAGATTCGTCAAGTCGTGAAAAATTTCGTAAACTCAGAACAATGGCTTGAATGCGATCGGCTCCATCTTGCATCGACTTAAACAGTCGTCTCAAGTCTTCTACAATGAATTAAAATCGCTGTCTAATAACTGTTCTTGAATCTCATTATTAGGGTTTGGATAATGCTTTTGATAAAGCTGCAAAATAGTTAATAACTCATAAATATATTCATTGGCATAAGTCAAATTGCCGTAGATAAAACAGACTGGATTGTTAATCTCGTGGGCGACTCCTGCCACCATTTGTCCCAGGCTAGACATCTTTTCAGTTTGGATCATTTGAGCCTGAGCTTTTTGTAGACTATGGAGGGTGCTTGACAGCCGTTCGGTGCGTTCATCGACTCGATCTTCTAGTTCGGCGTTGGTTTTTTCTAAGGTTTCAAACGAGGTTTTTAGCTGCTCGGTCATGCGGTTAAACGATCGCGTCAAGGTTCCCAATTCTCGGATTCCTGGTTCTGCGATCGCTTCATAGTGGCCATCAGAAACGGACTGAGAAGCTTGATTTAAGTGACGAATCGATCGCTCAATCCAGCGCGAGGTTCCGGCTCCTAAGAGGGTAGCGATCGCTGAAGCCACTACACACAGCAAAAAAGTAATTTGAGCATTTTCATTAATTTGCTCTGTAAAGTCAGATTCCGGAACAGTGACGACGATCAGCCAATCTAAACCTAAATCATCTTGCCAAACGCTTACTTTGAGAAAGGTTTTTTGTCCATTAATATCGAGACTAAACTGCTGTTCATCTTGAATGGATTTCAAACTACCAAAACGCTGAATTAAACTTTGAGTTGTCGATCGAATAGTCGGATCTTGACTTTGAAAGGCAGACAACCTCTGAGCTTCACCTTTAACCACTTTATAACTGGGTTGTTGACTAGAGCTTGCAACCAGATTGCCATCGCGCTCCAAAATAAAGGTACGACCCGAAGAACCAATTCTCAACTGACGCAGAAACTGATCAATTTGGGAGAGTGTCAAATCAATGCCAATGACTCCTAAAAGTCTTTTTTTGACATCATAAACAGGATAGCTTGAGGAGATTGACAAAATGTTTGGCTGGTCACCCCACTGATAGATTTGGCTCCAGATTGGACGCTTTGCTTTAGCAGTATCGGTATACCAGGCCTCAACCTCAAGGTCAGCCGGATCGCGAGAAACTTTTTGAAGTTTGGTACGATTTCCCTGACGATCGACTTCATAAACTTCCAGTTTTTTTAGATCACTTTTTAGCGTTTCATTTAGCAATAACTTGCCAGTTGTCGTTCGCTCAATGCCTATAAATTCCCCGATCGAGCTGGCGAAGTTGATGTAGCTAAAATTTGGGTTAACCTGCATTTGTTCGCAAAAATATTGACCCAATTGCGGAAGATTTTTTAAGTCAACCAGACCGAGTTCAATGGCTCGCAAATTCATCTGATTGACTTGATTGGGGCTGGTTAAGTAAGTATCCAGGTGTTGATCGACGCGATCGCTAATCTCACTCTCTAAATCTGTGACCAATTGATTGATAGCTTTTTGCCCGTTTTGCACTGAGAAGTAGCCCGTCAGCACCACCGCAGTCAAATTTTGCACAATCAACGGAACGACCAAAATAAGACTCAGCGGAACGGACTTTTGTGTACGGGGGTGTGACACTATTCCTACACCTGGAAAACGTTTAGTCTCTAGAATGCCCCTTCGGAGATCAACGTCAACGGTTGAGTAAATTGGACATTGGGCAGGTCTGTGAAGTCTCCGGTTTAACGTGAATTCGATGAAGTTTTTTTGCTTCGTTCTTCAGCGCTTCTGCCCCCCAACCCCCAATTTTGGGGGACTTTCAGACAAGATTTTGGGTTCAAAGTCCCTCACTCGTGGGAAATTTAGAGGGCTGCCTGGATTAACCACAGCGAAAGATTTCATCGAATTCACGTTGGTTTAAAGCTCTAAAGTCTCCGGTCTAAAGTCCTGCTTCCCTGATTGCAAACCACAATTCTCGATAGACTTGTGCCAATCCATCTATTTGATAGTGAGCATTTAAGCCGCTGGGATTGGGCAGCACCCAAACAATCGTACTCTCAAAGCCATTTTCCTGTCGTCCAATTTTTGATTTGGGTTGAGAAAAGGCTGTTCGATAGGCGCTAATTCCCAAAACGGCCAAACATTTGGGGCGATAAGTTTGGATCTTTTTGGCCAGGTTTTGATGACCGAGTAGTAACTCTGAGGGGTCTAATTCATCGGCTCTGGCGGTGGCCCGATCGACAATATTCGTAATACCCAACCCCAAATTTAATAAGTCTTGATCTTCAGAGGGCGAGAGAATGCGATCGGTGAAGCCTGCTAAATGAAGTGCTTTCCAGAAGCGGTTTCCCGGACGGGCAAAGTGATGACCGACGACAACGCTGTAAAGGCTGGGATTGATGCCACAAAAGAGAATCTGCAAATCGGGCGCAATGATATCTGGAACGGTTTTCCCGATCGCCGCTCGAATCTCATCTTTCGTAGGTTTATGCACAATTGATCCTTTCTAAATCGTCTTTCTAAGCCGTCTTCTCTAGATAGTGTTATGCACATTTGAAGCCAATGCTCACATATCGCCTAACCATCAACAGGACAAATGCAATCAAGTGAAACCCGACCAAGGTTTCGGCTAATTGCTCGTAGTCTCTTGCTAAACGTCGAAAGCGGGACATCCACCCGAAACTGCGCTCGACAATCCACCTTTTGGGCAACAGGACAAATCCCTTCTTGGCTTCTGGCAGTTTCACGGCACTCGGTTGCGCGTTGCGCCCCTCTAGAATCCTCAGCACCTCGCGCAGATCGGTGACCATCAAGCGTTGCGTTTGTTGGTAGACCGTGTACCACGGCGGCAAGTCGTGAGGCATCAGTCGCCAGACGCTTCCAGCACGCGCCATCCACCGCAGCCCGTTGAACACTTCTCTCAAACTGTATTCTCGTTGAGGTGCATCTTCTTTCATTAAGGTTAAGTAGGGCGCGACAAATTCCCATTCTGCGTCGCTGACATCACTTGGATAGGCTTTTCTATTCATATCTCTAGTCTAGCTAAAAGTGCATAACACCCTCTAGCGATGACACAGGGATAGAAAATTCCAACGGGCCATACACAAAAGAAATCTTCTCGGCTGCGATCGCTGAAGCTGGGTATAGAAAGGCAGAAAGACAGCCAATTCCGAGCAACTGTCTGCACCACCTGCTGAATGTCATATACAGCGCCATGCGTTTGTTAGCAGCACCAGTCCTGAATTTATACCACACCATAAAAATTTCAAATGCTGTAGTTAAAGTTGAGAAGCAGACCGAAAGCGAATGAATTCAGAAAAATTGCATTTGTGCATTGTTTGCAAAGCACGATCGACCGCTTGTAATAGATTTGACCACTCAGAACAAGCAATATAACTTTCACAAGCTGCATCAACTCCTGCGGTTTGAAACACCTGCTCAACGGCATGATAGATAGCCCATACTGAGCGCACTTCATCTATATCTTTGAGGAAAAGACCGATCGTAAAATCAGGCTCTGTGGTTAAACTTGTGGTGACATAGACAAACTGAAGTAATGTACTCAATCGGTTTGTCTCCGTTCGGGATAGAGATTCCTGGCTGACCCAATTCTGGATTTGTGTTTCTGCATCCTTAATCTGATGCAATACTCGAAGCAGCTCATCTCTAATACAAGGATATTCTAACTTGCAGTATGTACTAAACTGTTCATTCATGCTACTGGATATTTAGCTATAATGCCTCTACTTTAGTGATTCTTAGACTGTCAGCCATTCGCTTGATAAATCCCGCAATCGGAATGATTAGAAGTAGACCTAAAATGCCACCGAACTGAATTCCAGCTAACAAGGAAATAAACACAATTGCTGGATTAAGTCCTGTCATTTTACTGATCAATCGAGGTGCAATCACAGTCTCGATTATTTGACCCACCAAAACTGTAACCAGCAAAACTTTAAGTCCTACCCAAATATTTTGTACAGCCAGCAGCGAACTAATCAGAGTGACGCTGAGACTTCCACCAAAAGGAATCAAACTGGCAATCCCGATCGTTAAGCCAAATAATAATCCGAATGGAATTTGGAGCAACAGAAATATAGCCATAAGAGCGAGGCTTTGCATTGTAGCGACTAAGGCTTGACCCGCAAAATACCCTTGAAAACTTTGGTGAAGAGACTCTCTGATTTGGCAATTCCAGGAAGTAGGTAGCCAACTGAGTAAACCTCCCCACAATGGCTTACCATTGAAGACCAAAAAGATAGTAAGCACTAAGATCAGTAGCAGATTTAAAGCACTGTTAATTGTGTTGAAAGCAAGATCGATCACTTGGCTTGATGCTGACTGAAGGACTTGAGAAGCTTGGTTTGTCAACTCTGTCGTCAAGTGATTGAGATCGATAGGAATATTCTGGAAAATTACAACTGTGTTGAAGTTAGGAATTTGCTGCTGTGCCTCTTCAAACCAAGCAGGTAGCCGATTGCCAAATTCTTGTAATTGTTGAAATACAATGGGTAGCAATCCTAAGCCTAATACACTTATCAAAATGAGTGCTAGTAATAGAACTAGCCCAGTTGCCCCAGATCGGTGCAGCCCTCTTCGTTCTAGGAACGTGATGGGATACTCTAACAAAAACGAAATCAAACAAGCTGCAATGATGATGCTAGAAATCGGCTGTAAATATTGAAAAAGTGAAACAATGAGCCAGAAGTTGAGAAATATCAAGGGGAAGGTTAGGCTAACTTTGAGCCACTGGGGTAGATTTTGATATGAAATCATAAGGTTTTTAAGTTCATCTTCAGTTTTTTAACCGACATTCCGCACTTCCAACTGGCACATCGAATATTTCGACGAAGCAATCGGACTCCCAGAAACGCTAGGCGGAGAATTATCTCAACAATACGAGGTTGTTCTCAATTAGGCGCAAGTGGTTCGCTTGAACTAAAAATCCTGTATTCCTTGCCTACCAAAGCTTTTAGCATTAAATATTTGAGTGTGACACTTAAAGTGCGGAAAGTGGGTTTTAAGTTCATCCTCGCGGAACTGACATGTGGCTATTTCACAGCGGCAGCGGCATCAGGATGATCGGCTAGACGACCATCTTCCATATAAATAATGCGATCGGCAATATCTAAAATCCGGTTGTCATGTGTGACTAATAAAATGGTACAGCCCTGCTCTCTGGCAAGTTTTTGCATGATTTCTACAGCGTCACGTCCAGACTTTTTATCAAGGGCGGCTGTTGGTTCATCCGCTAACACGATTTTGGGCTGACTAACTAAGGCACGAGCGATCGCGACGCGCTGTTTTTGTCCACCTGACAGGCTATCAGCGTAGTAATCAACTCGCTGTTGCAGCCCGACTGCTTTTAGGATTTCAATGCTCGTTCCATCAATGTCGCGATCGAACATCTCGTCATGTAATTCTAGTGACATCCGCACATTCTGTTTTGCAGTCAAGAAGGTTAGTAAGTTATGTGCTTGAAAGATGTAGCCAATGTTGCGGCGCAGGTGCGTCAACTGTTGTTTGTTAGCATTATACAATTCTTGACCGAGAATCTTGAGGCTGCCTTCTTGTGCCGATCGCAGTCCACCCATCAGCGTTAGCAGCGTTGTTTTTCCTGAGCCAGAGGGCCCTGTCATGATGATGATCTCACCTGCGTAAATATCCAGGTTGATGTCAAATAAGGCTTGTTTGCGAAGTTCGCCGCTGCCAAAATAGTGGTTGAGATGTTGAGCCGAGATGACGGGCTGTGAGATTGAATGAGCTTGGTTAGATTGGTGAGTCATTGCATTTGTCTTTTGTGTGAATAGGCAGAACTTGGTCGAAAACAGTGTTCGCTTCTACATCTGAGGCAATCAAGATGATTACAGTTAGTAGCGATCGGGTTAACACTTTTTCTACGTCTCAGGAAATGGCTTTGCCCGACAATAGCAATAGCATGGAGATAAAAAGTGTGAACTGCGATGTCTTAAACAACATAGTCTTTTAAATGCATCCCAATCCTTCTCAGCTTTGATATTGCCTGAATCTCTAGTTTTCTGACCGTTTCACGACTGCAATTAAGCTGTTGACCAATTTGTGTAAGACTCATAGTCTTTCCAGTTTTTAACCCAAAGCGCAGTGATAGGATTTCCCGCTCTTTTGCTGGAAGAGAAAGAAGGAGCGCTTCCAGATCTCTTTGCAAACAAGCTTCGATGACAGTCGTTTCTGGAGAGCGACACTCAGCTTCAATCAGACTCGCTAGGGTCTGTCCTTCAACTTCACCGATCGGCTCATCTAGCGATCGCATCGATCGAAAAATAGACAAATAGCGTTTCACCTCATTGAGCGGCAAACAGACTGCATCTGCCAATTCGGCGAGTGTTGCAGTTCGGCTCAGTTGTTGGGTAATCTGGTGCTGGGCTTTTCTTAGTTTGCTGAGTTTTTGAGCCACATGCAAAGGTCGGTGAATTGAGGAGCTTTTTTCAGCGATCGTTCGAGTAATCTTCCGTCTAATCCACCAGTGAGCATAGGTTGAAAAACGATAGCCTTTTGTGGGATCAAAGCCTTCAACTGCTCGTTGTAAGCCGATGTTGCCTTCCTGAATTAGATCGAGCAAATCCAAGTTGCATTCTGCGTATCGTTTTGCAATTGAAACTACTAAGGGCCTATCCGAAAACCATAAAATCTGTGAGATGATGAAGGCAAGCGA
>NZ_JBJPHU010000055.1:30348-41948 GCF_052939515.1 Phormidesmis sp. 146-33 | reverse complement strand
TCATCCCTCATCCCTCATCCCTCATCCCTCATCCCTCATCCCTCATCCCTCATCAACTGTCCCAGAACGCGATAGTCTATTAATTAGCAGATAGTTATAGATTGTTCTCCTTGCGATGATCAAAGCTTGGGCGGATAAACTCTGCTTCATTTCAGTCTAAAGTTGACAGTATATTAGGTTTAAGGTTCCCTTTGGAAACTTAGCTTACCAGGTGACACTGCTCATTAAGCTCTGTTACCTTGATTGCAAAGCCAGTTCGATTCGTCTGTTCTAACGATTCATGAGAAATGCAGGCACCTCCTGAAAAGTTAACAAATCCTGAAGTGCCTCTACAGATTCTGCTGTTTGTAGATCGTCGCCCCAATTCTCGCGAGCAGATTCAGCAGATTCGTCGCTTTTTAAAAGAACTGAGCGCAGAGTATCCGTTTGACCTTCAAGTTATTGATGTCAGTGAGCAGCCTTACCTGGCAGAGCATTTTCGTTTGGTGGCGACACCCGCCCTCGTCAAAACTCACCCCGAACCCAGACAGACCCTGACGGGAACTAACCTCGTCGCTCAGTTAAAAGACTCCTGGGTGCGCTGGCAACGATCGGCTGAGGACTATTTAAATCAAGCGATCGAGCCAGAACCCGATCTTACCGAAGTCTCCAATTCTGACAGCGAGTTGCCCAAAGCGTCTTCTCTGATTTACTCTACTGAACTGTTGCAGCTTTCGGATGAGATTTTTCGCCTCAAGCAAGAAAGAGAAGAACTTCAGGCGCAGCTTCAATTTAAGGATCAGATTATTTCGATGCTGGCGCACGATTTGAGAAACCCGTTGACGGCGGCTTCTTTGGCGATCGAGACGCTAGAAATTGGCCACAACGCTAGAGAAGCTTCTCGCCTGACGACCGCTCTGACGACTCAGCTTCTCAAACACGCTCGGACACAGATTCGGACAATCGATCGCATGATCACTGACATTCTCCAAGCGGCCAGGGGCACCAGTTCTGAGTTACACATTCAACCCAAACGGCTCGATCTGGGGGTACTGTGTGAAGATGTTTTGCAGGACTTAGAAGAGCGCTTTAAGACCAAACTGCAAGTTATCGAAACTGACATTCCCACGGATTTGCCCCAAGTCTACGCTGACGAAGAACGAGTGCGTCAGGTGTTAATGAACATTTTGGACAATGCTGCAAAGTACACGCCTTTGGACGGCAAAATTCACGTCTCAATGCTGCACCGCACGACCCAAAAAGTACAGGTGAGCGTTTGTGACAACGGGCCAGGGGTGCCCGAAGAAAATCGAGAGCGGATTTTTGAAGATCACTACCGTCTTCAGCGAGACGAGGCGCAGGATGGGTATGGGATTGGGCTATCGCTCTGTCAACGGATTGTACGATCGCACTATGGTCAGATTTGGGTCGATTCGGTTCCCAACCAGGGCAGTTGTTTTCACTTTACGCTGCCAGTTTATCGTCCCCAAAGGTAGGAAGTTCTGTGGTGGGTTTCACAAGGCCCAACATACGCTACTCATATCTTCGGGCGGCGTTGCTGAATCAGGGGATGAATTGCCCCAAAGCGGCGGGAAACCCAAGGTTCAAAGTCCCCATTTTTGGAGGAATTTAGGGGGCTGCCCTAATCACCGTAGCGAAAGATTCTATCGATTTCACGTTAAATCAGAGGCTCGATCGCACTTAACGCTGACCGGGAGGCGTAAAAGAAGTAGGCGCAGAAAATGAGTCGTCTCCAAATTCGCGACAAAACCAGATGCTCAACTCCCAGGCAGATTTGAGATGCTTGAGGGCAACGTGAGATTCGCCTTTGTAGTCGTGGGCGGCCTGGTTTCCGATACGACGGATGTCTTGCAGCTTGCGGTGAATTTCTTCTGGTAAATAGCCCGTATCAAAGAGGCGATTCAGCAGATCAAGTTGAGATTCCTCCAAAACGGGGGGTAGCGCTACTTTTTTGGCAACGCTCTGGGCCAGCAATTCGCCAAACTGCCGCAGTTTCATCAGACCAGTGACGGGATCGTCGCTTAAATATTTTTCTGCCAGCGAGGCCAGCGTTGCGAGTTGCGGCTCGTAGTCCTGCAAAAAAGCAAAATTCGCTGAAGTTGAGCTATCTGAGGCGATCGCAGGCTGAAATGAGTTGAGCAAGCTGATGGTTTTGTTGTAGTTTTTCCAGTCTTGTCGGGCACAAAATTGACTGGCTGCGATTTGACGATCGTGGATTGCCTGCTGCATATCTTCTTGATGAGCGTAGGCTTGAGCGCGACCGAGATAGGCTTCGGGGTATTCGGGCTGTAGCTTGATGGCGTGAGAAAAATCAATCAGCGCATCCTGATAATTGCCCATTGCGCTCTCAATTTGGCCGCGTCCGACATAGCTCATGGCATCTTGAGGATTCATCTGTAGCGCCTGATTGAGGTCAGCTTTTGCGCCCAAAAAGTCTCCTATTTGTAGACGAAGTTTGCCCCGGTTGCGGAGGGCGATCGCATCCTGTGGATTGAGCTTTAGGGCTTGGTTGAGGTCAGCGATCGCGCCTTGTTTGTCACCCATTTTGCTTTTGACGATCGCTCGACAACAATACACCGTCGCATCTTGAGGATCGGCTCGGAGCGCCCAGTCTAAGTCTTGCAGCGCTTGGGCACAGTTTCCGTTTTCGGCCCTTTTGAGAATGTTGGCCAAAAGTTGGGCATGAGAGGGCATCTCGATCGGCGGTTCAGGCTCCGATGGGGGCGGCGATGGTTGAAGCTGCTCGATTTTTTGCAGACAACGGCGACAACTGTCAGAATCTTTTGCCGACAGATAGAGGTGAGCGGCGGTCTTAAAGCTACCAATTGCGGCTGGACGCATCATCAGTTTTTGCTCGATCGTGCCCTTCAGTTGGTGGGCATCGGCATCTTTGGGACTACGACGAATGGCAGCCTGTACATCTTCTAGCGCTCCAGAAAAGTTTCTCAACTCCAAGCGACCCAGAGCGCGGGCATAGTAAAACTCACTGCGATCGCCATCCTGGTTGAGCGCGGCTGTGTAGTCAAAAACGGCAGCATGAATATTGCCCAACTCAAAGTGAGCGAGTCCTCTGCGATAGTAAGCCTCGGTGAGATGAGGCGTGAGGGTGATCGCTTGACTAAAGGTTGCGATCGCGCTTGAGTAGTCTCCTTGACGCGCTTGCTGAATGCCTTGATCGAGTAGAGAAGTCTCCATGAATGACGATCGTGATGGTTGACAACACTATATCTTAGAGAAGTTTGAAAAGGGTCTAGCGCTGGTTGACTGACAAAACTCCTGAACTCCTCCGCTTCTTGTAGGTTGGTGTTGAGCAAAGCGAAACCCAACCGTCGCCTCTCTGGTACGTCAAAGATTCTTCTTAATCTTGGCTTAAATACCCTCATCAGACGTGATTTATGAAGATATTTCTAGCCCATTTTGCAAAGCTGCGAATTTTAGCGATCGCTCTGCTAATTGTTGGTGTTCTTTTTAGATCTACGAATCTTGATAAGAAGATTTTTTGGCTTGACGAAGCAGCAACTTTGTTTCGGGTTTCTGGATATGCCGAGACTGAGTTAATTGCTTCATTTTCTTACAGCCGTGTCGTTAGCGTCACAGAGTTGGCTCAGTTTCAGCGGCTTGATTTAGAAAAGCAGAAAATGGATATTGTCAAAAATTTAGCGATAGAAGAACCACAGCTTTCACCACTTTATTTTGTCATTTTACGATTTTGGATTCAATGGTTTGGGCACTCGATCTGGGCGATTAGAAGTTTGTCAGTTTTGATCAGTTTGTTGATTTTTCCTGCTCTCTACTGGCTTTGTTTAGAGTTATTTCAGTCATCCTTAATCGGATGGGTCGCAGTAGGAATTATTGCTATTTCTCCTTTCCATGTTTTGTTTGCCCAAGAAGCGAGACCTTATTCTCTCTTTTCACTCACGATTTTGCTTTCTAGTGCAGCACTTTTGAGAGCAGCCAAACACCCAAATCCAGTAAATTGGGCACTCTATACGGCGACCATTGTATTAGGAATTCATTCATACTTGCTTTTTGGTATGACTGCGATCGCTCACGCAATCTACATTAGTCTTTATGAAGGCGTGATCAATAAGCTCCAACGTAAAAAGGTGTTAATCAACTATTTAGTTTCCAGTGTATGCGGACTTCTTATTTCTCTGCCCTGGCTCTTTTTAGTAATCGTTAATGTCGCCAATATTCCCCAATTAAATGATACTAACAAATCATCACCAGGAGGACTGGGAGCCTTTCGAGAGCTTATTGGCGGCATCAGACAAACATTCTTTGACTTTACATCAGATGCTTTTTCTAGCATCCATTTTTTTAGTTTAGATATCAACTTGTATTTACTTTCAAAAATTTTGTATCCTTCTCTAAATCTCGTCTTTATTGCTATCATTGGCTACGCTGCACATACACTTTACTATCATTCAAAGTCAACGTGGCTTTATGTCTTGCTGCTGGGCGGTACTGGAGCATTGTTTTTAGCGTTATTAGGAAAAATCTTGCCTCGCTACTTAGTTGCCACTTATTTGAGTGTTGAAATTTCAATTGCTTACCTGATAGCCACCAAACTGCTTTCTACCAGAACTAAAATCATCAAAAATCTGTTTTGGAAGGGCGTTACAACTGCTCTAATTGTGATGGGAATTGTTTCTTGTTACGCGATCGCTCAAGCAGATACTTGGTGGAGCAAAGGCAATAGCCAAAATCTTCAGCTTGCAACCTTAATCAATCGATCGCCCAAGCCGTTACTGATCAGTGATGCCATCCCTTTAGAGTTGCTGTCTCTCAGCCACTACCTTGACCAAAAGGTTAGTTTACAAATACAACCGCAGTGTGCTTTTTGCCTAAATTCAACGGCTAAAGATCAGCCTGTCGCGATCCCAAAGATTCCGATCGCTTTCAGAAGTCTCTTTTTATTTCATCCGTCTGAAGCTTTAAGAAATGGACTTGAAAAAACCTACAAATTGTCTTCACTCAAAGCAGAAAAAACTACATTTGAAAATGTTTGGAAGTTAGAGAAATAGATACTGTAGAATTTTGTGCAAGCCTATTACTTTCTGCTCAATCGCTAAGGTTCAGCATAGTCATTGAGATAGCTATCGACTTTCTGCCAAACTTGATCAACTTCTAAATTAAGCCAGCTTTGTACAACCACAAAGAAATGACTGCTGTCGGGGCTAAATACTTTGTCTACATCCCAGCTATCAAAGCCTTCTTTGTACCAAACCGAATCGTCTTCAGCATAGAGACAATTTTCGACGCGAATGTGATGTCGATCGAAGCGATCAGTTTCTTCCAAAAAGATGTAGTAGAGACCATATTCTGTCCAAGGGATGGAAACCGAGAGGAACGATCGCCAACCCAGTAATTGACTACGACGTAAGGAATCTTTGGGCAAAAATTGAGCATAAAACTTCAACGAAGTGGCTCTAACTTCTCGCTTAGTGCCAGGAACCTTTAGCTGTTGATAAATTTGTGACAAGTAGTCTCGTAGCTCAAAAATTCCTTGTTTGCTCAAGACGGCTGGTGTGACATTATGCAGCAGATCGCGGTGACGAGATTTGAGTTTCAAAACTTGCTCTGCCCAGCCATACCAATCAGTCTGCGTGTTTCTTTCAACCGAGTGAATAAAGCAAACGCCTTTTTCATTTTGCACTAAATCACTGTAGTAAACTGGTTTAGTACAAATTACATCGGCATCTAATGTTAGATAAAAATCGGTTTCGATCTTGTCGGCGATCGCGATTTTGATAATCTGCTGTTTGTACCATCCAGGCACAGACTTAAAAATGCTAAATCGACTGCCGCAGAAAATCTTAAACTCAGGCACTAAACTTGATTCTGCAATCACACAATAGCGATCGTCTTGAATCAAATCTCTAATCTGCTCAAACTCCCGATCGGGCGTGACAATCCAGCATTTCCCCAGATCTTTGAAAAACCGTTTGAAGGACTTATCTAAAATCTCAAACCTTGGATAATCTTTTAAGGTCAAAGGTAAGACCGCATCAATTTTTTGAGCATCCTTCTGAGCATTCACAGGCAAATTCCTCAAGTCTATGCACCTTGCTAAAGGCGATACTAAGCTGACTAATCACCCTCAATCCTGACATAGACCCTATAAATTTTGGGTAAAGCACTTCCAGAAATTGTGTGAATTCACGCAGTATGTTTGAGCAAGCCGAAATCTGGTCTAGCGATCGCGCCTCAGCCATTCCGTAATTCCATCAGCCAGCGAGAGAATTAGCGCTTTTTGAGACTGAGGATCGGTAATCCATTCAAACTCGATCGGGTTGATCATAAAGCCCAGTTCTAATAAAACAGACGGCGTAACGGTGGGACGAGTCAGCGCTAAGTTATTCCAAAACACCCCATAGGAGGGGCGATCTAATGTTTTGACCAGATGATCGTGCAGAAAGGCGGCTAGATCGTAGGCTTGAGCGTTGTACCAAAAAGTGGCTACACCCTTGGTATTGATGGCATCTCCGTCGTCGGGCAAGGCGTTGTAGTGCAGACTGAGCGCGATCGTCGGTTCAAGTTTGTTGATGATGGCGACGCGATCGTTGGGTAATAAATCAATGTCCTCCTCGCGAGTTAAAAAAACCGTTGCGCCCCGATCGACTAACTGATCCCGCAGCGCTTTTGAAATCAACAACGCCACTTCTTTTTCGGGGTAACCCGTTCCGCCTCTCGATCCAAAGTCTTCGGGGCCACCGTGTCCTGGGTCGAGCAGGATTTTGAAGCCGGAGAGTGAGGAGGAAGGAGTGAGGAGTGAGGAGTGAGGAGGATGGCGCAGCGAGAGGATCAATGTCGTGCCTTCGTAGCGCAGTTTGTAGCCCCATTGAGACTTGAGCGAGAATGTGTATTCGACTTTGCCAGGTTCGGTTTGTTGCCAGTCGAGACGAGAAATCACGCGATCGCTCGTCAACCGAATCGTATCCGTCTGGGCGGTCGTATTGTGTAGCGTCAGTTTGAAGGTATTTCTAGCCTGCTCGATGGTGATGGGAACGGGCACCTGGAGGGGAAACAGCACTTCTGTCCAGTCGCCTGCTTGTCTCGATGTGATCCCGCGAATCAGCGATCGTACAGGCACCGATCCTGACGAAATCTTCACGTCTTTGCGATTGATCCAGCCGCCGTAATCAAGTCGTACCCAGTCGCCTTCCTGTCCGGTGATGGTGGCGCGAGTGCCTTGCGGTAGGGGGGTGAGGCGAGAATAGTCGGCGCTGGCTCCTGTGCGGGCCGTCCCAGAAGGAACGATCACCTCAGCGATTTCGAGTTGGCTGGGAGAGAGAATTCTGATCTTGCCAGGGGCAGTTTGGGCGATTTGAGAATCCTTCAAATTCAAAAGATACTGCGGTTTTCCTAGCTCTCCGATCGAATTCGCCGTCGCACATCCCGCATATTGACTAGCTCCTTCTGACGTAGGCTGCGTCAATCCCGTTAGCACTCCCGAATTGGCAGGTAAATTCATCACAGTCTGACGCTGGAGCGGAAGGATACGATCGTCTACTTTCACCGACACCAGCGCATTCTCAGGGGCAACCGCCGCAAAACAAATCAACTCACCTGGCAATCGAGCGATATCCACCGCAGGCCAGAGAGAATCTTGACCAAAAGCAGCGCCAACTAACGGCGGAACAAGCGGTTCACGAGTCACTGCAACCTTAAGTTCCTGATCTTGATAGCGCACCGTAAACAGATTGTCCCCTAACTGCAATGGAAAACTGGGCGCAAAATGACCTTGAGGACTGCGGTCGAGGCGTTCACCATTCACCAAAACCTGCCCTGCTGGAGGAGCCGACCCAATCAAAAAAATCTGTTTCGCCGTCGTTTTGTGATCGGCTGGAGGATAGGCAACGTACAGCTTTTGCGGGTCTGCCACCCTGGTAGAAATTAAGTTTGGTGAAGAAGTCGCCCAAGTCGGGAGCGTGACCAACAATACCATCAGCAATGCCAGCCCAAGAAATCTTTGCATGTCGGGTGCGAATGAGGAGCGAGTCAATATTTTAAGGGATGAGGGATGAGAGACTTTAGGAGATTTCTGCTAGAGGAGTTACCAATCCTGGAACGCCCCCTAAATCCCCCATTCTGGGGGACTTTGAGAGTTGAGAAGAGCAACTTTCTAGACGCAAAGCAATTGATCAGATTCAAAGTCCCCCAATTTTGGGGGATTTAGGGGGCTGAAGCCGACTGAACCGGAGCGATGCCGCAGATCTTCTCTTGGGTCTTTAGTCTCTGGTCTTCAGCCTTCGGTCTCTGGTTTGATCGCTTTAAGATCGATCGCTCAACTCAACCCCCATTCCCTCGCTCAGTGCTGATCGCTATGTAGAATAAACGGGTTATCCTCCAGCGTTTCTGCTCTTCTAGATATGGCTAAATTTGTGTTTGTCACGGGTGGCGTTGTCTCCAGTATTGGCAAAGGCATCGTAGCGGCAAGTTTGGGTCGGTTGCTCAAATCACGAGACTACTCGGTGTCGATTCTCAAACTCGACCCTTATATCAATGTCGATCCAGGAACGATGAGTCCTTTTCAACATGGGGAAGTGTTTGTCACAGAAGACGGTGCCGAAACTGACCTCGATCTAGGTCACTATGAACGGTTTACCGATACCGCAATGTCACGGCTCAACAGTGTGACAACGGGTTCGATCTATCAAGCGGTGATTAATAAAGAACGGCGCGGTGATTACAACGGGGGTACGGTTCAAGTCATTCCACACATCACGAATGAGATCAAAGAACGAATTCTAAGAGTAGCGAATAATACTAATCCCGATGTTGTAATTACTGAAATTGGCGGCACTGTAGGCGATATTGAATCGTTACCGTTTTTAGAAGCGATTCGACAATTTCGTAAAGAAGTGGGACGGCAAAACGTGCTGTATATGCATGTGACACTCGTGCCCTGGATTCCGTCAGCGGGAGAAATGAAGACTAAACCGACGCAGCATTCTGTCAAGGAACTGCGATCGATTGGCATTCAGCCCGATATCCTGGTGTGTCGCAGCGATCGCCCGTTGCCGCCTGGTTTAAAGCAAAAAATGTCAGAGTTTTGTGATGTGTCGCCCGAATGTGTGGTCACGTCTCAGGATGCGGTCAGCATTTACGAAGTGCCGTTGAATTTGGAAAAAGAAGGCCTGGCCATTCAAGCGATCAACCTGCTGCAACTCGAACAGCGCCCGTTGAATCTCAGTCAGTGGCAAACGATCGTCGAGCGGCTCTACTGTCCGACGGGACAAATTGAGATCGCGATCGTCGGTAAATATGTACAGCTAAATGATGCTTATTTGTCAGTCGTCGAAGCGCTCAGACATGGGTCAATTTCGGCTGATAGTGGCTTAAATTTGCGCTGGATCAGTTCTGAAGATATTGAAGAAAACGGGGCTGACTATTATCTCAACGGAGTCGATGGGATCGTTGTACCAGGCGGGTTTGGAATTCGCGGAGTCGATGGCAAAATTAGCGCGATCGAGTATGCCCGGTTAAACAAGATTCCCTTTCTCGGTCTGTGTTTGGGAATGCAATGTTCGGTGATCGAATGGGCCCGCAATATTGCTCATCTCGAAGAAGCCAGCAGTGCTGAGTTTATCTCTGATGCCAAAAATCCGGTGATCAATCTCCTACCCGAACAGCAAGATGTTGTGGATTTGGGAGGCACCATGCGGCTTGGCTTATATCCCTGTCGATTGGTTCCCAACACGCTCACTTTCAACCTTTACCAGGAAGAAGTCATTTATGAGCGACATCGCCATCGGTATGAATTTAATAATCAATACCGCAGTTTGTTTTTAGAAACGGGCTATGTGGTGAGTGGCACTTCTCCAGATGGGCGCTTGGTGGAGATCATTGAGCTTCCTAATCATCCGTTTTTTGTGGCGACTCAGTTTCACCCAGAGTTTCAGTCGCGACCCAGCAGTCCTCACCCGTTGTTTAAGGGATTTGCTAAGGCTGCCTTGTCTTATGGGTTGAGAATGAAAGGGAGTGCAGAATCGCAGGTAGAAGGGCAGGAGGTTGTGGGGGTGAAGGGATGAGAGATGAGGGATGAGGGATGAGGGATGAAAGTAATCACTTCGGTTGATGCATGAGTTGATTCATGAGGGTCAACATTTTTTAGTTCGGTTCTTAGTTGATTGTTGGGGACGACTCTTGAGTTTCAGAGTAACTTCTGTAAATCTCTTGAACTATTGCAGTCAATCTGGAATGCTGAGTCTCAGGACTTGAGGAAGTGGTGTGTCTTTCTGGATCAAACTAACTTACGAACGAAACGTTTATGTGATTGATCTCGATCGAGTCGCTGCCTTTTGTCAGATCTCGAAGGGTCGATTGTCTTTTGTGGTGCCCGATGGAGAGACGACGATCGTCATTCACAAGCAAACGGATGCTGAAACTTACCAGAAACTTCTGGACTACATTGAGAAGGCAACTGGACAAAGCTTGGAAGAGTGAGGGATGAGGGATGAGTTGGTGGAGAATGACTTGCCCATCTGCCTGATCCCTATTGCTTCCCTTTTTCCTTTTTTATGGAGTTACGCCAATCAAAGTTTCCTCAGTCGTTGTAAAGGCTCCTTGTTGCATTTTGTTGTCTGAGACGAAGGTGAGACGATATTGGAAGCTGCGCTTTGAGCCATCTTTGAGGGAGATTCTTAGCGGGACGGGTGCGGTGGCGGTTCCTGATAGTTCTAGCCGTTCTTCGCGGTGGTAATGGTGGTCTTTGTCGTCATATTTCACATCAACGAAGACCATTCTGAATGAGCCAGGGGTGAACAATGGAATGAATTCGATGTCTAATGCCCCTTCAAACGGATCGTTGACTGCGATCGCCGTGGCTTCCGTGGTGACTTTCTCAGATTCTTGACGAGAACCGTCCTTTAGGTGATGAATCAGGTAGTAGCTGTAAGTGCGGGCGCTGGGGTCGTCGAGGCGGAGTTTCCAGAATTGGGCAGGAGAGTTGGCGGCGAGGGTAATGGTTTTGGTTTTGCTCCAGCCGTTCGGACTTTGGTAGAAAAGCACTGTGTCAATCGAGTCGATCGCGCCCCAGTCAATTCGGTTAGGCACGACTTTCAGATCCAGAAAGCCCAAATGCTCAAAGGGATTGATTTGTAGCGTTCGATCTTCTGTAGGATTGGCAACAACTTCGTAGGAATAAGTGTGTCCTTCCCATTCAGAACCCGGATCGAAATGATATTGCACGTTGTAATCGTAGCTTGTGTCAAACGTTGAATTCATGAACACTTCAAACTTATGCTCGGTCTGATTCCCCGGCTCAAATACAAAGTCCGCATGTTTGTGATCCACTTCATTCGCGGGACTGCCGTAATCGATCGCCACCTGAGCCGAGAGTAAGCCAATGTTCTCAAAGTCAATCGGCGCATCTACTGTAACGGTAAACACTCGGAAAAACGGATCGTCTAAATCGACTTCGACAAAGTGTTTGCGCTTGTCTTGCAAATCATTCAACATTAAGCCGATCAAACCCTGGGGAGCATAGGTGCGCTGGACGGCCTCCGATCGATTGTATTGCAGCGTGATGGTCTTCTGTTCGTCCTGGTGAATGAATTTCAGCTTCAACGCAATGGCAGGATCTCCGGCGATCG
>NZ_JBJPHU010000055.1:0-30248 GCF_052939515.1 Phormidesmis sp. 146-33 | reverse complement strand
GGGTTGGTGTAGTAGGCGTAGGGGTTGGTGTAGTAGGCGTAGGGGTTGGTGTAGTAGGCGTAGGGGTTGGTGTAGTGGGCGTAGGGGTTGGTGTAGTGGGCGTGGGCGTGGGTATGTTTGGGGTAATCGCTGCGGGACGAGAAAGTTTGGCTCGAATCGTCGCAGTCTGACTGGCAATGACTTTTCCGGTGATTTCGGCCACTCTGTCTCGAAAATCGCCAATCCGTTGAGGCACGGCATCTCGCGATCGTACATGTCCTTTACCCACCGGATCGCCACTAATGCTCGTCACCAGAGGAGACACAATGCCGATCGCCACTTGTCGCCGCCGTTGCGAGAGTTTGCGATTGTATTGTTGTTTGGTGGGGGAGTCGTCATTTTCGTAGCTGGCGTGGGCTTCGATCGTTACATCTTTGGGCACTGCCAGACGCTGAACCCAGGCTCGTAGCTGATTGCCATCACCCGAAAGATGTTTCCCAGGCGTGTCGGTGATACCTTGCCGAGAAGTGGTATTCGAGAACTCAACGTCTGTCGGATTCGGTGAATTGTTCAGATATCCAGTATAGGCTCTCGATGTCGTAGACCATCCGGCTTCCCGTGGCTTTTCGTATTCAAAAAATAAGTGAAATGTTTCGTCTGTAGTGGTCTGAGGATAGTCTACTGTGATGTCAGCGCTGGCATTGTCGTTTACATTCACAGTCAGTTGATTGCTGGCGTTAAGCGATCGCACTTCACCATTTACTCGTACTGTTGGATTATTCCCACGAACTGTAATCGTTTCTGATGTTCCTGAAGGAGAGGGCGTGTGTTCGATTCCATAACCATCTGGTAGCGGATTGGGATCTCGGCTGAGAATCTCTAGCGTTGCAGGTTGGCGAGTCGTGGATGGATTCGGTGTGTCTAACCGAGTTGCGACCACATTTCTAATTGCGGAGGCTACACCAGATACAAGATTCTCAGACGATGGGGTATCAGGCGTTGGGCTAGGCGTTGCACCGCCGTTAGAATTTCCACTTCCAGATGAGTTTCCTGGTGAAGGCGTTGGCGTTTCTGGTATTGTGACTCGACCTCCCGCAAACTCGCCTGGAGTCAGGGTTGGCTCAAACCAGTCCTTGAGTAAGTTTTCTTTGAAAAAGTCGAGGGCCCATTTCTCTTTTTCGGCACGATCGTCGGCACTCGAATAGTTCACTACCTCAATCTTAATCGCACCGTCTTGTACCAGTTTCTCAAATCCTGCCTCAATGCCCAACTTAAAGAAGTAATATTGTCCACTCAGACTGGCGCTAAAGTGATTGTAAACCCGCTTCATGTCTGCTGTAATTTTGACATCCAAAGCCGGCCGCATTCCCGTATATTTCAGATCATAGAGAACGCCAACGGGGGTAGTTCCTCGCTCAAAGGCTTTCTCTAAAATAATTGCGCCTTCTTGACTGAGCGTGAGACTAAAGGTTGCCGTATTCGTCGCATCCAAAGAAGGCACCGTCGCACCGAGAATTTTTTCAACCGCGTTAAAGGTTCCCGGCTGACTTGCTGACGCAGTAGTGCCCCCTGAGCCTTGTAGATTGAGCGCGATACACTGCACCGTCCCCTCGTCAAATGGCACCGCCGACAACTTGGGGCGATCGGGCGCAATCCCACTCAATTTGGACAAAATTCGCTGCTCTAGTTTGGGATCTAATTGCAAGTCCACATCAAACATCAAAAATCCGCCGCCCTTGACCCCTCCTGACACTGCCGCAGGCTTGTACTTGATGAAAGTGAAGGAAACCTGCTTGTCAGCCCCTCTGCGGGCAAATTTGACGGGGCGAGGCAGATACCAGAATTGGTTGGGGTCGGCGTGGTCAGCAAAGACCGTTGTGTGGTCGATCGTGAGGGTTTTGTTTCCGAGTAATAGCATGGGGAACGGGGGATGAGGAACGAGGGATGAGGAACGAGGAACGAGGGATGAGAGATGAGAGATGAGGGATGAAATGCTTTTAGGCGACGGGTAGCATTAGGGTGTCGGAGGAGGCTGAAGTCCAGTCGGTCGATCGAGATAGTCCGTTTAAGTGGCGGTAGGTGATGCGGTATTCGTAGGTCGATTTTTGGTTGTCGGCATAATCGAATTCAAAGGTCGAAGCGTCGTTGATTGACTGGAAGCTAAACAGGTCAGAAAAACTTAAGCCTGCGTCTTCGTCTTCATAGCGGAGTTCGACTTGCATTTCATAGAGGCGTTTGCTGGCGAAATCGACTTTTTTGGGTTGGACAGTCACAATACGATGGCCGCGCATATCGCTGCGAAGAATGATCCGGCGATCGTTGGTCACAGACGGCGGCACTTCCAACATTCGTCCACCTTTGAACAGCAGCGTCACCTGATATGCAACCTTCCGGTAATCGGGATTGACTAAATCAACCTTCAAACTTTTGGATGCACTGTCATCTTTGCTAAACTCAAACGATTGTTCTGCATAAACATCATTTTTGGAATCGTCGTAAATTAGATCAACGAATGCTCGTTCGACTAAATTCCAATCTAAATTAGAAACGACGGTCAGCGATCGCTTATTGGGGCGAGGATCGCGAATGGTAATACGCTCGTCATCGTTGTCGTTAAAGATAGTTACAACGTCGCGGTTATCAGCGGCGCGATAAATAAGCTTATACTGAAACTTCGTCTGTCTGAGATCGCGAACAAACATTTTCCAGGTTTGATCACTGTGCGCTTGATCTAATAGCAGCGTGTCATCCATGCGAATGCCGTTTTGCTCGTCGGTGTACTTGAGTTGAACTTCGACCTGCGGATAGCGATCCCACGGGAAACTCAAGGCGACGATCGGCACATGCACAATGCTATAAAACTCGCGGGGATTGATCTCAAAGTTGTCGCCGTCAAAGACTTCCGGGACTGACTTGACTGAGATAGGACGTTCACTCCCATCGATTCCTTTAAAGGTAACGGTGTATTGAGCTTCGATGTCACGTCGCATTGTATTATCTGTGACAATACTTGCCCATTCAACTTGCGTTTTAGCGTTACTCGATTCTAATAAGACATTCGTAGGAGTGTTGCCATAGTTTAATCGCACATTGATCGAGCTAATCGAATCCTCTTCAAAATTAGCGCGAGAAATCACAGCCAATTTGCGCCGTTCAAACCACGGATCATCCAGATCCACCGAGAGAACAAATCTGCTGGGATCCAGACCCTGCTGGGTGATCACGCGAGACAGACCGCTCAAATGTCCCTGCGGATAGATACTGCGTTTAACGGTAGTGCGCTCGCTAATATTCACGTCAAGCGACTTGCGATCGATCCTCGTATAGTCCGTCTTTTTATAAGAAAAGCCACCCTGAACCCCCAAACGAGACACGCGATCGGCAAAGTTGGCCGCCTTATCCCACCCGTCTTCTTCTTCCTTCACAGGATCAATGCTGGGTTTAAAGAACGCATCCAAAATCATTTCTCGCACTTCGTTGACCGCTTGATCACGTCGTCCCAAAACCGCACTCTCGTCTTCGCCTTCAGGAATAAAGGTGTCTGCTTCGAGCACGATCGCTCGTTTTTCAACCAATTCGTCAACAGCTTTGTCAATGTCAACCGAAACAAAAATTGCATCAATGCCAAAATGCTCATCGAGATGTTTTTGCACCCGATCCCAATCCACTTTGAGACGCACTGAATACGCTGGACGCAACGCTAAATAATCGAGAGAATACACAATTCCGATCGGCGACATTTCTCCCTGAAGTGCTTTCTCCATAACCGTTACGCCATACTGATCCAACGCCACCGAGAATGCCGCTTGATTGTCTCCATAGAGCGAAGGTTTTGCCGCCTGGTCGATTTTGAGAACAAACTGAGGTGTCGTGCTGTTGGGAGCCGCCGTATCGCCCGTCTGTTTGCCAAACAAGAGCAACCGAACAGTGCCATCGACCAGCGGAACGGGAGCCAGTCGGGGCGCTTGATTTAGCCCGGCCATCTGCCGTAATTTGCCGCGAATCTTTTCTAAAGTGGCTTCTTCAACGCCAATGTTGACATCAAAATTGAGAAATCCACCATTCCCCGCTTTGCCGCGATATTTAACTAATTGAATCTGGGGAATCTTTTGCCCTGTGACCGAATCCGCGATCGTCGTCAACTTAGGCATCATCGGCAAATAATAATACTGCAACGGATCGGCATGATCCGAAAACAGCGAAACGCCTTCAATAATATGAAACGGAGGGTTGAGATATAGCATTGCTTTTTGGGGATGATCAATAAAGTCAAAAACAATTTGAATTGAAATTGCAACGAATTTGAGAGCAAGGGACAAGTAGAATTTGATGAATCTTACGGCTACGGTCGCAAATCCAGGAGAGCAAACTAAATCCCCCCCAAGTGAGGGACTTTGAGCTAGAACACTTGTTTTAAAGTCCCCCAGAATTGGGGGGTTGGGGGGCAGAAGGACAGCGAAGCGAAGAACTTCATCGAACTGACAACCTAGACTCAGACAGGTATCCGTAGCGCCAGCGTTAGCGAATCTGTAAGCTGAGGAGTTACATTCGCCTTGCGTTCGGTGCCATCATTCATATAAAAGACAGCATTCCAGGTGTACTTGTTTGAATGTTTGTCTTTGAGTGCAACAGACCAGGTTTGCGGCGTTTTTGCAGTGCTATCAAACGTCATATCGTAGCGTTCTACAATGTCATGCACTTTGTCTTCATAACTCAGTGACACAAT
Source organism: Phormidesmis sp. 146-33 (assembly GCF_052939515.1). NCBI lineage: Bacteria > Bacillati > Cyanobacteriota > Cyanophyceae > Leptolyngbyales > Leptolyngbyaceae > Phormidesmis > Phormidesmis sp. 146-33. The sequence continues at coordinate 25,543 of NZ_JBJPHU010000055.1, read as the reverse complement.
CACTAACGCCACCTTGTTAAAGTCAATTCCAACAGGCACCACTTTGACATCTAGCGAGTCTTCGATCTTTCTGCCGACCATGATGGTCAGGTCTTCAGTGGTGGCTTCTGGAATCTCTTCAAGCTGGCCGTTTTTGAGTTGAACTGTACCTTTGTAAGTGATTTTGCCGATCTTTTCATCGATCGCCGGAAACTCCCAATCAAAGAACGGCTGTGATTTGCTCAATGCCGCAGTGGTGTTCTTGGTGTAATGATTTAATTCATCAACATATTTCACATCCACAAAAATGGTTTGAATGTCTTTATCCAAGTCACCTGCTGCACGCAAACTCACCGTCTTGGTTGCATTAAACGGATCATTTAAATAGAGTTGCGGAGAGCGTGAAGATGCTTCTGTCACCTGGTACTCTTTACCATCCGCCATAAAGTACTTAACAATGTACTTGTAAGGTTGTTTGACGGGTGCAAAAACCACTTCTCTGAGCGTTGCTTTTGGGCTGGTTTTGTCGAGTAGATAGGCGCGTTCGATCTGTCCCACATCGCCTTCAGAAGCGTCATAGTTGATCTTCACTTGCACTTGACTGACTTGACTCCAGTTGATATCACCGGGGAGAACGTCGATCGCTAAGATCCCCGTTTCACCCACGTTAATAGTCAAGAACTTTTCATCGGTCGGAATCTCTTGAGACTTGTAAGCACGGCTCTCGTTTTTGTAGTTAACTTGATACCAATACTTGTAGTCCCATTTGGCATTTTCAATGAAAGACTTGAACTTCTCTAACTTGTCGGGACTGTTAAAGCTAAATTCCTGAATCTGATGAACGCTGCCTTCTTTGTAGTCAAGGTGAACTTCTACACTATCCAACGGCAGATCTTTGAAGTCAGCATTGACCCGAATCGGAACTTCTAATGTCTTAAAGAAGGGATCATCGAGATCAACGATCGTGGCATAGTCTGACCACTTCAAGGGTTGACCATCTTTATCCAACAGCGTTGTGATCGGTTCTAGCATCCCTTGAGGAGCCATGTTCCATTCAACTGCCTGACTTTCTTTGTAGCGTTGATTGACATTGTTAAACTTGTATTGACTCAGACGAAGATGAAAGTCTGTTAGATTGTCAGGCACTTTCTTTTGTTCTTCGGTGAACGGTTGTAGCTTGTCTTCGTTGGAGGCTTTGATCGCTTCTGCCAGCGTATTCATCGCCCAATCACGAATCTTTTGCTTGACATCTTCCGTCGCTTTAAAGTCTCTAAAGTCAATTTCTACACCGCCCCACTGATGCTGACTAGCATACTCACTAACGGTTTTATTGATCGTCGTTCTGTTGCGATTTGAGCCGCCAAACAACCATTTCCAGATCGAGCTAAATGCACCTTGAGACTGCTCTCTCTTGGTAAAATCTTCGACAAAGCTCGAAAACTTGCTGGAATCAAACCAGATACGAGCCGTAATCGGAGGTAATTTTACTGCACAATACAAGTCGTAAACCACTTGAACAAATCCACCTTTGTTTTGCAGGGCTTGTTCAAAAAAGGTTGCACCCAGATCGGTTAGCTCAACAGTAAACGGGGTGATGTTGCGTCCATATAGAGAAGGTTTACCGGGGTTAAAAACAGTTTCAACAAACTTATCGCTAATGCTTTCGATATTAAGTTTTGCGGTGCCTTTGGTGTAAGTAATTGAGCCAATTTCAACTTCGGGTGGTTTAACGTTGCTACCCACATAGCGTTGATTGACTTGCTCTTGCAGCTTTTTGACAATGAGTTGTTTCTTCTCTTCAGGAACGCTAAATTCCACGTCACAAATCAAGAAACCGCCGCCTTTTGATTGGTCAGCCCGCTCGATCGGCATCCGATATTTATAGAAGCTAAACGAAGGACGGCCATTATCATTCATCCGAAATCGAGGAACATCGGGCACTAGATAAAACTTATTTGGGTCTTCGTCCCCATAAACCTGAACACCCTCGATCGTTTGTACGTCATCAATTTTCAACATAAATCTGATTCCTGAAATGAATTCTGAAAGCTCTAGCGGATGGTTTTAGCAGTGAACCAACGCTCTTGTTTCTCGATTCTGCTCAATTAGGATCAGAAATAGGGGTAGCCGATCGGGGAATGTTTTGTGAAGACGTTAAACGTTAGATATTAGGCATTAGACATTAGACTAAAAACCGAAGATTAGTGCTTCTCCGTCCAATGTCCAAATTCCAAAATCCAGTGTCTTGAATACGATCGCCACCCCTATGAACCAGACTTCTACTCAGGTTATGGCTCTGTTTGAGCAAATTGACCAACAGACTGAAGAATTTCGGCAAGCGACTGGGTTATCTTGCTCGTCTGACTGTGGTCGCTGTTGTGATCGTCCCAGTGTTGAAGCAACTGTATTGGATGTGTTGCCATTAGCGATCGCGCTCTTTCAACAAGGCAAAGCAGAAGAGATTCTCGATCAGTTAGAAACCGATTTACCCCAGCGCTGCATTTTTTATCAACCTGACCCTACAAATTCTCAAAAAGGACGGTGTGGAGTCTATCTCTGGCGGCCGTCCCTCTGTCGTTTGTTTGGCTACGCAGCCGTCAGAGACAAACACGGCAAACCCCAACTCGCCGCCTGCACAGAACTCAAAGCCACCCGATCGCTCACCCTCACCCACATTCAACAACAGCTTACCCAAGGATTGTCTGCCCCCAGTTTTGTCGAGTTTGCGACGCGAATGGAAAGTATTGATCCCGCGATCGGTTCCCAACGGTTTCCTATCAATCAAGCCATTCGATTAGCCCTGCAAAAGGTAGGCTTAAGCGCCCAGTTTTCAGACCTCGAAGATTAAATGTTGGAGCATGACAAGAGACTTTAGACATGAAACTTTGAATATTAAACAGTGAATTAAAAACCTTATGCGAAAGTCCCCCAGAATTGGGCTACCGTGTACACACAAGTCCGGAATCGCTTCGTTTCGATCGGCTTCAGTCCCCTAAATCCCTCATTCTGGGGGACTTTGACAAAGGAAAGATTTCCAAAGTTCAAAGCCATGACGACAGCTCAAAGTCCCTCACTTGTGGGGGATTTAGGGGGCTTCCCAAGGTTGGTAACTTCTTTGCTAGAAATCTCCTTAGTCCTTAGTTTTTAGTCAATAAACAACAACAGGAACTCGCTTAAAAGCAGGCGTCCCCGATCGCTCATCTACGCTCGCCTTAAAAATCACATTGACTTCGGGGTAAAACATTAGCGCGGCTCCTGGGCGGACGGTGCCATAAATGATCTCGACGTTCTCTAGTTTGCCAGCATCGCCTTGTACTGTGACTCGTTGATGTTCGGTAAATCCTGCGCTTTCGGCATCCGATCGATTCATCAAAATGCAGTTGCGGTGGGGCATTGCGCGATATCTGTCGCCCGGTTTGTAGACGACGGTATTGTGCTGTGAATAGCTGCGTCCGGTGGTCAACGCCAACACGAGACTGCGAATCGCATCAGAAACGCCAAACTCTTGAGCCGTCGGTAATGTCAGGTGCGGCAGGGGCGTAACAAACATCTTGGCTTTGCCCGAAGGCGTGGCAAATTTGGGCGTGTTAAAAATGCGTCCCTGAATGGTGAATTCTTGTTGAGTGCTGTCGATCGTCGCCATCGCTTTAAAGCCAGGAATCGTCTGGGCAATCAATTGACGAACGTATTTTGTGTCTTGCAGTTTGCGCCAGTCGATCGGCGTGTCGCCATGAATCCGATGAGCAATTTCGGTCAACAATTCCACTTCTGAAATCAGATCGGCCTGTTTAAGATGGCTTTCTCCTTCATCGTTGAGCCGCACGAAATTGTTGCCTGATTCTGCTGTCGTCTTATGGGGATTTTCAAAGCGGGCAAAGACCGGAAGGATCAGCGTGTTTTTCTTGGCCAATCCGTGGAAGTGTCCCAGGTTGGGCTTGGTTGCCACATAGAAAATGGTCTCGATGTTCGACAAAGCGCGTTTTGCCTGGGTGAGGTCGGGATTTGCGGCGTAGAGATTGCCTCCCAGACAGAGCAGCGTATCGACTTTTTCAGAATCGGCAGCGTCGATCAAGGCGCGAGTGTCATATCCTTGAACCCGACTGAGTGAGGTTCCTAGCAGTTTTTCTAAGGCTTCCTGAATTTCTTTTTTGAGGTGAATCGTCACGCCCATCGACCCAAAGCCCTGCACGTTGGAGTGACCCCGAATTGGCATTGTTCCGGCCCCTTCTTTGCCTGCATTTCCACTCAATAGGGCCGTATTGGCAATGCTGTAAATGTTGTCCACGCCGTTTTTTTGCTGCGTCGCGCCCATCGCCCAGGCAAAGACGACTCCTTTTGCAGCGCCAATGATCGAGGCAGCGGCCACGATTTCAGCTTGAGAAACGCCACAGGTCTTAACGATCGTTTCCCAGTCGATCGCTTGTGCGTAGGCCACCACTTCTTGCCAACCGTCGGTATGGGATTCTAAATACTCCGATTGAATTAAACCTTGCTCAATCAACGATTTTTGAATGCCAATAAATAAAGCAACATCACTCCCAGGAATCGGTTGAAGATAGAGCGAAGAAATGTCTGAACCTCGAATCAAAGACTTAATCGGAAAGGCAGGAGACGCAAATTTCACCAATCCCACTTCAACGATCGGATTGACGACAATCACTTTACCGTCTCGATCGCGCAGTTTGATCAATTCATTCATCAGTCTAGGATGGTTGGCTGGCGCATTCGACCCAATCAGCACCACACAATCTGCTTGTTTGAGACTGTCTAGACTCACCATCGACGTACCCGATCCAAACATTTGCTTGAGTCCGGTCGTAGAAGCCGCATGACACAGATCAGAACAGTCCGCCAGATTGTTTGACCCCAGCGCCCGGATCATCAATTGCAGCAAAAAAGCCGCCTCATTCGACGATCGCCCCGAACTGTAAGAAGCCACTCGCTCTGGAGCCTTGCCAAAAGCCGCTTCTGCAATCTCATACACCTCATCCCAACTCAGCCGCTCATACTGGGAACTGCCCTCTCTAAGAATGAGCGGCACGCTCAACCGACCCAGATTGTTTGCCTGCTCAGAAGTCAGTTGTTGAAGGTCTTGGATCGAGCGATCGTAAAAGTGGGCCGCAGGTTGAAGCTCAGACGCGATCGCTTCGACACTTTTGGCGCACCGCTGCAACACTTCTCCATCCTCATTGACAAATCCGCCTTTTTGTCCGCCTGTGCCCCACGCGCAAGAGAGACAGGCACTTTTGTGGAGGAGTGTTTTCCAAATTTTGGCACCATCAGGCGACAGCGTATGTTCTGCCCAATATTGAATCACAGGCATCCCGCCGCCAACTTGGGGAGTTTTGTGAGCGTGTTCGTCCATGTGTTGATTCCTACCCTACAAATTGAATCTAACGTGAATTTAATGAATCTCTCCACTCCAGTTACAGAGTTAGCTTGACTTCTAAATTCCCTCTTCACACAAGGCTTTGAACCAAAAATTTTTGTCTGAAAGTTCTCTAGAATTGACAGCTTGGGGGGCAGAAGGTGCAGTCAACGAAGCGAAAAACCAGATTTCTTCGAGTTACCCGCCAGAAGTAGAATCTATGCTGAACTTAATAGGAGCGATCGCAAACTTAAGGAGATTTTCAAATAAGAACATACCTACGTTACCCCACCGCCTACGGCTCCTCCCCTTAGCAAGCTGCCGTGTACATACAAGTCGATTGATCTGTCATTGCTGAGAGCCTTCGCCCCCTAAATCCCCCAAAAATGGGGGACTTTGAGCCGTCGTCATGGCTTTGAACTTGGAAATCTTTCCTTGGTCAAAGTCCCCCAGACTGGGGGATTTAGGGGGCTGAAGCCGACTGAAACGAAGCGACAACGACTTGTGTGTACACGGTAGCCTTAGCAAGGTGAGGCTGGGAGGGGTCAGAGAGATCAACTTGGGTAAAAATATTCCTGGAAATCTCCTAAGAAACAAAGATTGCCTAGAATAATCCACTGCAAAATTAAATTCATCAAAAGTTACGAACATCTCGATCGACCTACGTCGAAAGTTAGATAGATACTGACAGCCCAAAACTTGGTACTCTCACACTAGAGACAGATGACCTGATAGCTGAGAAACTGTTTCTCTCTTGTTTGTAGTTTTGTTTCCAAAGTCGATGATGAATCAATCTGTGAGGATCGTGAGCCTGTTACTAGCGATTTCTGCCTGGGTCAGCCCCTCGGCAACCGTTGCAACAACGCCCCTTCCCAAAGCGATCACGGCTCCCGATTCTCTGGATCGATCCATTACTCAGCCTGTACGATTAGAAATTCGTCTCAGTAAGCGTCAGGTGACGGTCTTTCGAGGAGACAACAAAGTTAAAACCTATTCGATCGCCGTAGGTCGTCCTGGTTGGGAGACGCCGACAGGCACCTTCAAAGTCAGAGAAATGGTTAAAAATCCCGCTTGGATACATCCGTTTAAGGGCTTTGTGATTCCGGGAGGCGACCCTGAAAACCCATTGGGACGGCGCTGGATTGGCTTTTGGACAGACGGCAAAAACTGGATCGGCTTTCACGGCACGCCCACGCCTCAATCAGTTGGAAAAGCCACCTCCCACGGCTGCGTACGGATGCACAACAAAGATGTCGAAGAACTTTTTCAAAAAGTCAGTCTGGGGACAGTGGTTGAGGTGATCAAGTGAGGCTATACCAAAGGCGTTACGAAATAAAATCCAACTAATGACAGATCAACTAAACTTCACATCTCCTTAAACTTCTGACGGTGGCGATGATCCTGATCACAGAGGGTCAGGTGTCGTGGCAAGCGATCGGACTTCTAAAAGTGCGATTGTCTGCACAGAAATCATCAGATGTAAGGAGATACTCATGAACGGAACTCAGAAAGGTATTCTTGTCAAATTGGCTGGCTCGATCGGCGTAGTCGGAGCTAGCTTGATGGCGCTTCCTTCTTTCGCAGCCTCCCCGCTCAACCCCAATCCCAAAATCTTTAGCGAAGCCCCCTACAATCGTCTGGCTCAAGCGACTCCCAGCATGATGACCCCGGCGACCGAGAGTGTGACGACCGAAACGACCATTCGCTCCTCATCTCCCTCGTTGGCCAAAGTCAACCCCAACCCCACCATCTTTAACGAAGCTCCCTACAATCGTCTGCTGTCTCAATCGACGGGGGGGGCTAACGATCGTCCTGCTGCTCCGGCCGCCGAACCTTCTAATGTTGGCCCGACCATTCAGCAGTCACCGGGCAGTTCTCCGACCACTCCTGGCACCACTGAAACCACTCCTGGCACCACAACGCCTGGTTCTTCTGGAGATGTCACCGTTCCGACCAGCCCCAGCGAATCGACGACTCCCAGTTCTCCAGGCACCACAACCCCTGAGTCAACCACACCCAGTTCTCCAGGTACCACAACCCCTGAGTCAACTACCACACCCAGTTCCCCAGGTACCACAACCCCTGAGTCAACTACCACACCCAGTTCTCCAGGTACCACAACGCCCGAATCGACCACACCCAGTTCTCCAGGTACTACAACCCCCGAATCGACCACCACTCCAGACTCGACGACACCGAGCGAAGACTCTACCACTCCTTCTGGAGACTCCAGTGGCGGACAGTCGGGCGGCGTTCGCGCGCTCTGGTAATGGGGAGGATGCTGGACTGAAGGCTTTGGACTTGAAACATAGGGTTTAAGTTTTCTTATCCAAAGTCCCTCGTCCGCTCACCTGTATCATTGGCGGGGATAAACCCACTTCCATAAAGGATGGCTTTTACCCTGCTGATGAATTTTGAGGACTTGTTTTTCTAGCCGCTGACGTTCGAGGAGGGGTAGCCCAAATAGAATGTTGCGGCTTTGCCATATCAAGGTAGACAGCGTGACTCCAATGCAGAGCGCCAATCCCACCGAGGCAAGCAGATGGTAACCCAGACCCAACCGCAACGCTGCCCAGGTGAAATATTGCCGCAAAATCGCAAACACGTCTCGCAAATCCCACAGGCTGAGAAGCCCGATCGTTGCCCACAGCCCCAAAGCCAGCAGCCACTTCGTCAAAACCGTCAACTCATGGAGCTTCTGAACCGCAGCCTCAAAGCCAGGATCGCGGGATAGCTCAATCTCTGAAACCGACTGGTCTGGCTGATCCATATCTGTAATGACTAAGCCTCAGTAGCGTCAGGTGTAGTGGTCGGAGCGATCGCCTTTCCTGTTTTCTCTCTCCACAAGGCAAGCAGCGTGCTGGCAATAAAGATACTCGAATAGGCACCCATGACAAAGCCGATGATCAAAGCCAGGGCGAAGTTTTTCAGCGTTTCTCCGCCAAAGAAGAAGATCGCAAACAGCGTCAACAGCGTGGTCATGGTGGTGTTGATTGACCGTCCCAAGGTTTGATTGACGGCCTCATCGACAATATCGTTAATGTGACGACCCGGATTGAGGACGATCGTTTCTCTCACCCGGTCATAAATCACAACGGTATCGTTGACGGAGAACCCGACGATCGTCAGCAGGGCGACAATAAACAAACTATCGACTTCAGTGCCGCTGACCAATCCCAAAATGGCGAAGATGCCAACGGTAATCAGCACATCGTGTAAGAGCGCGACGATCGCAAACACAGCATAATCTGGCTGAAATCGAACGCTGAGATAAAGGGCAATGCCTGCAAAGGAGACAATCAGCGCCAACAAGCCTGACTCAAAAAGCTGTTTCCCCAGGGTCGGGCCGACGCTATCGATCTGAGTCGTTTTGGGGTTGAAGGCTCCGATCTTTTCGGTGAGGGCTTGTTGAAGTTTGGTGCGCTGATCGACGTTGAGATTGGCAGTCCGAATGGAGATGATTCGCTGCTCTGGGCCGACCGCTTGAATGCTGCTACCTCCCAGTCCTTGATCGTCTAAAACGCCTCGCACGGCATCGAGGTCGATCGGTTTACTGCAATTGTCAGGTTGGGTGCAGTCGAGTTCTAATTGGAGGCGCGTTCCTCCGACAAAATCCAAACTTGGGCGCAGCGGAGTGCCAATCTGATTCCAGGAAATGGCCATCGCGATCAGGCCCGCCAAAATAATCGCTAGAGAAAGCGTCCACCAGATTCCTCGTTGACGGATGACTTGAAGTTTCATGAGGCTGCCTCCGCCGAGGGTTTGTTGGTTGTGGGTAAGTTGGGGCAAAACAATTCTGGTTTACGGAGTCCTTGGATGCCCAGCACAAAGAGAAGCAGGGTGCGGCTACAGGTCAGGGCGGTAAACATACTCACCATCACGCCCAACGCCAGCGTCAGGGCAAACCCTCTCACCAGTCCGGCACCCAGCCAAAAAAGCGCTCCGCAGGCGATCAGAGTTGTGACATTACTATCGAGAATGCTGGAAAAGGCGCGGAAAAAGCCCGCTTCGACTGATCGATACAAGGTCTTCCCGGCGCGCAGTTCTTCACGAGTCCGCTCAAAGATCAGCACGTTTGCATCGACTGCCATCCCGATACTGAGAATGAATCCGGCGATTCCTGGTAGGGTCAGCGTCACACCCAGCAGATTGAAAGCCGCAAAGGTGAGGAGGGAATAGATGATGAGCGCGATCGAGGCAATGGCTCCCGGCAGACGATAATACACCACCATAAAGACGAGGACGAGGAACAATCCACCAATCCCAGCGTAAATGCTGCTTTGAATGCTGTCTCTCCCCAAGGTTGCGCCAATGGTGCGATTCTCGACGATTTCGACGGGTAGAGGGAGTGATCCGCCACGTAGCTGAACGGCTAAATCTTGGGCTTCTTGAGCCGTAAATCGTCCGGTAATCGTTGCACCGCCGCCTGTGATGCCTGTTTGAGCGAATTCTACGCCGACGTTGGGAGCGCTAATCAGTCCGTTGTCGAGGAAGATTCCTAAGCTGCGTCCGGTGCCTGCCAGATTTTTGGTCAACTGGGCAAATTTCTGACCGCCATCATCGTCAAATCGCAGGCCGACGCTCCAGGTATTCGAGTTGGGCGTGGTTTCGGGGTAGGCATCTTTGAGGTTTTTACCCACGAGGGCAGGTGGCTCAAATAGGCTCAAAATGGCTTGGTCGCTTTGTTTGATTTTTGCCTGATTGTCGTCGATCGCTTTCTGGTCGCCCGATTTTCTCAGTTCTGTTTGTTTGGCAAGCAGTTCTTGGCGTAGTTGTTGTTCGATCGGCAGTCTGGCCTCAGTACCTTTTTTCTGTTCTCGAAAGTCGAGTTGAGCGGTGCCGCCGAGGACTCGTTCTGCCTGTTGAGGATCGCTCACGCCGGGGAGTTGGACGAGAATCTGATCTTCGCCCACCGTTTGCACCACGGGTTCTGAAACGCCCAATCCATTGATCCGTCCCTCAATCACTCGCTGGACGGCTTCCAATTCGCGAGAGGTGACTTTTTTAATTTCTTCGGACGGCTTAACCTGAATCGTAAGCTGTGAGCCGCCCTGCAAGTCTAACCCCAACTGCACGGGCACTTTGACGATGACAAAAATCGCGGCAATCACCAGAGCCAAAATCACCAAAAGTAATGAACGCTGCCTTCCCATACCCAAACCTGCTATGACAAACGCTATGATAGCGCGTTAGAGTTTTGAGTTATGAGTTTTGAGGGTTGAGTTTGGCTACAAGGGTAAACAAACCTAGCGATTAATTCGCGGCCATAAGGTCTAAACAAACCCGGCGAACTAATTCGTGGCTAAAAGAACAAAACCTTAAAGCGTTTTATGTTTAATTCAGCCCGTCTACTTAACGGACAGCTAACACTTCAGCCTTTTGGTCAAAGTCTAAACTACTGGCAGCTTGCGTTGATGGAGACCGATCGACCGCTTGCCAGTGCCAAACTCAAAGTGGCGCAATTGGAGCGAATCGGATAGATCGGAACAATCGGATGCAAAACGCCACGGACGATCGTCGTACGACTGGTTGGGGTGACAATAATCGTCTGGGGATAATTGACCGATGGATGAGACGTAAACCCAAAGCTATCGCGCACCACTGTTGGCGCAGTAATCACGATCGACTGAGGCACCCCAAACGGATCGATAAAGTTGGTCTGCGAGTAAATTGTCGAATAGGACGGCTGTATCGGAATGGCTTTGACGGGCGCACCTCCGATATCCGGCGAAGCGATCGCTCGTCCTGACAGCAATGGAACGATCGAGAGGGCAACTAAAAGAGACAGACGTTTCAGCATGGCCATGTCTTAATTTGAGGTGACTTTCAGTGTTCGCACCCTTGCCTTTAGGATAACGCGGACAAAACGGTAACAGCCAGGTTTTGAGGGAAATCTTGTCTTGGCTGCAAGAAACAGGTTGGCAATGACGATCGTCAATCGTACGTCACCCATCTCGAATTTGGCGAAGGTTGGTCAACTGTATACAGATGCTTTGAATGCGGCGGGCAAGTAGAGTTATTGGGTTAGAAAAAGTTTCTATGGAAAATTCTCACACATCAAATTCACCTAAAAAATAAGGGCACACAATCTGCACCCTTAAGCGAATGATTTCAATGGCGAAACTCAAAACTAAACTTTGGCGGCAGTCATTTTTTTGACGGCATTGATGATGTCTTGGGGTTGAACGATCGTCAGATTCTCCAGTGCGCCATTATAGGGAGTAGGAATGTCTTGAGACGACAAACGTAGGACGGGAGCATCCAACTCATCAAAGAGGCGATCGTTGATCGAAGCCACAATTTCAGCCCCGATGCCGCCTGTTCTCATACATTCTTCGACGATGATCACCCGGTGGGTTTTGCGAATAGAAGCGCCGATCGTTTCAAAGTCCAACGGCTTCAACGACAGCAAATCGATCACTTCTGGGTCGTAGCCTTCTTTTTCTAGCGTCTTGACGGCTTGCAGAACGTGATAGCGCATCCGAGAATAAGTCAAAATCGTTACGTCTTCACCTTTTCGCACCACTTCGGCCTTGTCGAGCGGCAGCACGTATTCTCCATCCGGCAGATTTTCTTTAAGGTTGTAAAGCAACACATGCTCAAAAAATAGCACCGGATTGTCATCTCGAATCGCAGCTTTGAGCAATCCTTTGGCATTGTAGGGCGTGGAGCAGGCGACAATCTTGAGACCCGGAACGGCTTGAAAATAAGCTTCTAGACGCTGCGAATGTTCTGCACCCAACTGACGACCAACCCCACCCGGCCCACGAATCACCAGCGGAATCTTGAAGTTGCCGCCTGATGTGTAGCGCAGCATTCCAGCATTGTTCGCGATCTGGTTGAAGGCTAACAGCAAAAAGCCCATATTCATGCCTTCGATGATCGGACGCAAACCTGTCATCGCCGCCCCGATCGCCATTCCGGTAAAGCTGTTTTCGGCGATCGGCGTATCCAGCAGCCTCAGATCACCATATTTTTTGTACAGATCTTTCGTGACCTTATAAGACCCGCCATAGTGACCCACATCCTCACCCATCACTAGGACGCTAGAATCACGCGCCATCTCTTCGTCAATGGCTTCTCGTAGGGCGTTGAAGAAAAGGGTTTCTGCCATTGTTCCTCTAAAAAGTTGCAGCATCCTATTTTAGAGGAGGTTGGGCGATCGCGGAAGTCTACAGTCTGGTCAACTAGCCCGTCAACTGAAAACCGCTTTCCCTCCTTTATGAGAAGAATCCTAATTCTTAATACAGATTCACTTTGTATCTCAAATAGCGGATAAGTTGAAGAGAAGACGCTGAAATCGGACTATTCGTGACTCTAGAGGAACGCTTCATGATGGATGATAGTTGCGTCATACCTGTGATCAAATCTCCCAACGATTATCAGGCTTACCGCATCAGCCCCAATGATACCAATCGGTTGGCGATCGTCTTCGATCCGGTGATTGCCAATTTCTCGATGACTTTTTGTGTCGAAATTTTTGATGTCGGCGGCAAGACTCCGCCCAATCGCCATCAGTTAGCGGTTGAAATGTTCTTTGTCCTCAAGGGAGAAGGCATTGCCGTTTGTGATGGCAAAGAGGTTGCGATTCGAGCCGGGGATAGTTTGCTGGTGCCCCCGACGGGCATTCATGAAGTGAGAAATACGGGCAGCGATCGCCTTTATGCGCTCTGTATTATGATTCCCAATGAGGACTTTGCGGAACTGATTCGCAGTGGAGTCCCGGCGGAGTTGGATGCGGAAGATATGGCGGTTTTGCGGCGGGGTGGAGTGCCTGTTTTGCGATGATGTATGGGGTACGCGAGAAACAAACTGGCTCGATGCTGACGCGCGATCGGGTTCGGTTAGACGCGGACATTTATTATCCCGATGGAGAAGGGCCGTTTCCGGTTTTGTTGATGCGGCAGCCTTACGGTCGAGCGATCGCTTCCACGGTTGTGTATGCTCATCCGATCTGGTATGCCTCACATGGCTATATTGTCGTGATTCAGGACGTGCGGGGGCGAGGCACATCTGAAGGGGATTTTCAGCTATTTGAGTCAGAAATTGAAGACGGCTACGATGCGGTCAATTGGGCGGCGAGTCTTCCGGGCAGTTCTGGCGATGTGGGCATGTATGGCTTTTCTTACCAGGGCATGACGCAACTGTATGCGGCGGTTAAGCAGCCTCCTGCGCTCAAGGCGATCTGTCCCGCGATGTTGGGCTACGACCTGTATGACGATTGGGCGTATGAAGGCGGCGCGTTTTGTCTACAGGCGAATTTGGGCTGGGCGATTCAAATTTCAGCAGAAACCGCCCGACTAAAGGGAGATGAACCAACGTTTTTGGCGCTGTCTCAGGCTGCGAAGAATTTGCCTTTGAGTAGTCGCATTCCTGCCCGTCCCGAAATTTTGCGGGGTCTCGATTCTTTTTATGAGGAATGGCTTTCTCGTCCCGCTGGCGATCTCTACTGGCAGAGACTCTCACCCAAAACTTACGTTGAAGCGTTTGACCTACCGATGCTGCATATTGGGGGCTGGTTTGATCCTTACCTGCGCGGCACGTTGAATCTGTATAAGGCGATGGAATCGAGCGATCGACCTCAACATTTGATCGTCGGCCCGTGGGCGCATTTGCCGTGGGGTCGAAAAGTGGGCGCGTTGGATTATGGCGCAGCGGCGGTGAGTGGATGCGATCGCCTGCAAATTCGATGGTTCGATCAGTTTCTCAAAGGCATTGACACGGGATTGCTGCAAGATTCCCCAGTCCAACTTTTTGAAATGGGCCGCAACGAGTGGCAGGCGCTTCCTAACTATCCCACGTCTCCGCCAACGCCCTTTTTTCTCACCAGTACCGGGCTGGCGGGCATGGACGATCGAGACGGTCATTTGATCGCGTATCCGTCTTCTCTCAGTCCTGCGATCGATTTGCTGGTTCATGATCCCTGGCGACCTGTGCCAGCGTTGGGCGGTCATGCGGTGGCTCCATCGGGGTCGTTCGATCGGGCTGCTCTCGATTGTCGCAGTGATATTCTCACCTACACCTCAGACCCGTTGACCGAAGATTTGCATTTGGCGGGAGACGTGTTTGCGGAGTTTTACTGTACGGCGGATACGCCCAGCTTTGATTTGTGTGCGGTCTTGTCAGAAGTCAAACCCAACGGCAGCGTTTACAATTTCACCCAGGGTTATCTTCGCGTCGAGGTTGCTCAAGAACTTTTGCAAATGACGCTTCAGCCGACTTGCATCAAAATTCCTCAAGGGAGTGCCATTCGCCTCAGTCTAAGTGGAGCTTGCTTTCCAGCGTATCCGGTGAATGGTGGGACGGGCAGTTTGCCAGGAGAAGCCAGAGCGATCGATGCTCAAATTATTACGATCGCTCTTCGCAGTGGGGGTGACTTTCCTTCCAAATTACGCCTGCCGATTCAACGCTGAACTTGCACAAACTCAGCCGGACAGTTCATCGGTCGTGCTTGATTAACGGCTTTGGGCATTTTGGGCAGAATCGGCTTTGCTTCTTTGCTTTCACAGAGGTTGGTTAAAGTGACCATCTCTTGCGATCGCCCACCCACATTCACCAAACCGATGTAGGTTTTCAGTTCTTTGACCTTGGGAACGGCTGCCACCATCGTTAGACGGGTACGATCGCTCGTTGAAAAGATCCGATAAGCATACTTCTCAGTTTCGGCTGGAACGTTAATTCTAAGGTCTTCTAGCTTGGCGGCAAATCGATTGTTCTCAAGATAATAGGCTTGCTGCGATCGCATCAGAGAACCCATATATTGCTTAACTTCTGGAGAAGCTTGGGCTTGCAGGGCGGCTTGTTCTGTTTTGAGGGCTGTACTCAAGTCAGCGTTGCGGGTGTTCTTCATACTTGCGCCTTCGAGTCGAGCGTCTTTGACCAGAGCCGATTGTAAGTTGGCGTTGTCGAGAATGGCGTTTTTGAGATTGCTGCTGATTAGACAAGTCCCCGCAAGGTTCGCATCGGTGAGATTTGCCCCGGTTAAATTAGCGTTGACCAGAATCGCCCCGCCGAGATTTGCTCCCTTGAGCGTTGCCCCACTCAGATCTGCGCTGGCAAACTCCAATCCATAAGCCCGAAATTCTTTATTGTTGGTGAAATCAGGAATCGAGGCCGACCCTTGACAGAGATAGGCTGACAACGCGCTGGGATCAACCGAACCAAACGGAAACCCTGCGGGTCGAATTCCTCCCGCGATCGCCCGAAAACCGCTCAAAGTTGCGCCACTCAGGTTAGCATTGCTCAAATCGACTCCCCTTAAATCGACTCCAATCAGATTGACTTGAGAAAGCTGAGTACCTTTTAGCAGAGCCTCGGTTAGCACAATTCCTTTGGTTGAGGCGTTTTTGAGATAGGCTGCGCTGAGGTCGGCTTTGGTGAAGTTGGTATTTTCTAACGTGGCACGATCGAGATACGTCCGATTTAAGTTCGCCCCCGTCAGGTCAGCATCCGTCAGATTCGCAGAGCCGAGATTTGCGCCGCTCAGATTCGCCCCCTTAAGATTCGCGTTGACCAGATTTGCGCCAAATAAATTAACATCCTTTAAGTCCGCCCCACTCAAATCACACAACGGACACTGATTCGTTTTTAACAAGCGCTGAACGTGATCAGGATTGGCCGCCAAAGCCGGAATCGCCCAAACCAGAGACACCGCAGCGATCGATAGATTTTTAAGCAACATTGCAGGAATTCTTTGAGTAAAAAATTGGCTGACCTATGGTAATCGATCGCACCCTTCCTACTATCAAACTTGCAGAATTGCCCGATGATTTTGGGGCGATCGCCGCCATTCGCACCACCGTCTTTCAAATCGAACAGGGTGTTGACGAAGCATTGGAATTTGACGGACTGGATGATGAGGCGATCCACTGGTTGGCCTATTTGGGCGATCGTCCGGTTGGGACTGCACGAGTCAGGTTTTTGGATTCAGAGATTGCAAAGCTAGAGCGTCTGGCCGTCCTTTCAGAAGCGAGAGGTCAGGGGATCGGTAAACAGATCATGCAAACAGCGATCGCCTTTTTAAGTGAAAAAAGTATTTCAGAAATCCGTATTCATGCCCAAGAACCTGTAAAAGAGTTTTATGAACAACTGGGTTTTGTCAGTGAAGGCGATCGCTTTTACGAAGCAAACATTCCCCATTTCAAGATGAGCAAACGGTTGGAATCAGGCAGTGGGCGCAAATAAACCGACTTGGGTGACAGGGCTGCCAATCTTGGGGTCAGTATGGTTGACGGGAGCGATCGTCGATCGGATTTGGTTTGCGGCTGACCGATCGATTCCCGGTTGGGATCAGGCTGACTATCTGACGGGCGCAATGAACTATTGGCGGGCCTTTCAGACTCCTGACTGGTTTTCTCAAGACTGGTGGACGAGCGTCTGGATGCTGTCTTCCAAAATGCCGCCCCTGGTCTATATCTCAACCACGCCGTTTATCAGTCTGTTTGGAGCGGGGATCGAGCAATCGACTTTGGTCAATCTGCTGTACAGCGCGATTTTGCTAACTGCGGTTTACGGGTTAGGGCTGCGCCTCTTTACAGTAGAAGTCGGACTGTGGGCGGCGGGGCTGTGTTTGTTATTACCGGGACTTTATAAAATTCGTCTCGACTTTTTGATTGACTATCCCTTAGTGGCGATGGTGACGCTGAGTTTTTGGCTGCTGACGCTGCTAGTCATGGAGGTCGAAACAGAAGAACGGCTGGCTTTCTCCTCGTTCACCAAACTGCGGAATCCCGAAGATCGCTCCATTGTTATCCGATCGCTCTCCAAATTCCTCCTTCTACCGATCGCATTCGGGATCGCGTTGGGGTTGACGTTTTTAACCAAACAGCCTGCGATCTTTTTTCTGTTGGTGCCGATCGTTGCCTTCCTTTTCTCGATTTTGCAGCGCCGCCATTGGAAGAAGCTAATTCAATTATTTTTAGGCTTATTTGTCGCCACAACGGTCTGTGTGCCCTGGTATCGCACCAACTGGCTACTCATTCTCACAGCCGGAAAACGAGCCACCGTAGACTCCGCGATCGCAGAAGGTGATCCTCCACTCAATACGCTGGCTGCCTGGACATTCTATCTTCGCGAGATTCCCATCCTCGTATCACTGCCGATCTTTGTCGTCGGGCTTGTCGGACTGGTGCTGTATTGGAAGCGATCGGTGATCGTCGGACATTGGTTTTGGGCAAATCGACGCTTACAGCGCATTTCAGATTACGGGGGACTGAGGGCACGAGGCTATCGCCAAAAAACCCATCGATCGTGGTGGCATTCCGTCCGGTGGCTGTTGATTTTTCTAATCGGGGCGTATTTGCTGTGTTCGCTCAATGTGAATAAGGACGATCGCTACATCACGCCTCTGTTGCCCGTTTTGACCGTTTTGCTGGCTCAGGGATTGGTCTTATATCCCGATCGACTGCGGGCGTTTCGCTGGGGTGCAGTTGGCTTATCAGGAATTTTGATGTTGCTCAATTTGCTGCCGTTGAATGTGGTTCCTAAACTGCCTTTCGACAAAAATCAGCATCCCGCAGTTTGGGGCGGCGAGTGGCACCACGCCAATGTGATTGATGAAGTGATTCGGACGGTGCCTTACCTGCGATCGACGATCGGCGTTCTCCCCTCGACAGTGGAATTAAATCAGCACAACCTCAATTACTATGGCGTGTTGAGAAACTTTCAGGTCTATGGGCGGCAGGTTGGCACAAAACTCAAACAAGTGGGGCAAGACGTGCGATCGCTTTCCTGGCTCGTCACCAAAAGCGGCGACCAAGGAGCCATTCGTCAACCCGAAGCCCAAACCGCCCTGGGAATCGCGATCGCGCAGAGCACTGACTTTCAACTCCAAAAAACCTGGCCGCTGCCCGATAACAGTGTGCTAAATCTTTATCGACGGCGCGTTCCTCCCGTTCAGGTGCAGCCGAGTGACGAGGCTTGTGGTTCGGGTTGTGGGCCGATTCGATTAGAGCAGGTGAGAGCGCCTAGTCAAGCTGCCCCTAACAAACCGATGCCCGTCACCTATCGCTGGTCAGGGTCATGGGAGCAGTTGCGATCGGGCTTGGTTCTCTTAACCTGGCGGGCAGAAAAGCAAAAACTCGACCCTCAAGCGACTCGCTGGCTTCATGATCACGCGATCGGATTGGGAATGCTGCAACGCAACAGCGCCGACCCCAAAGCTCAGTTTCAAGTGATCGAACGGACGGCGACCCTACCGCCCGCAGCGGCCCAAGGCGGCTACACCCTCGAAGCCACCTACCTCAACCAAGAAACAGGCGAAACCTACAGCATTTCAGTCCCCAAAATCAGCGTCCAAATTGCAGACACGGCTCCAGAAATTGCAACCGTTGAATTGGATTGGGTGACCCAACTGCGATCGCTCTCCACCAACTTACCCAAGGGACTATCCGCGCTCGATCCCATTTTTGAGCAAATCGGCAGAATCAATCAGTTTGATCCTATCCAAGACTACGTGACTCAAGCCAAACAGACGTTGGAATTTCGGCTAAAACAAGAACCTCAAAATTTAGAATTCTTTTACGCGCTGTCTCTAGCAAATGTGCTGAAACGACAACTGGGGGGAGCGATCGACAGTTTCCAACAAGTGACCCGACTGGATGCTAACAATCCCAACGCCTACGCCTATCTAGCCTTCGTTAATCTCTACGACTTTCGCCCACGAGCGGCCCAATCTGCGCTCAAGACGGCCTTTGACCTCAACCCCGACCTTCCTGAACTTCACGCCCTCAATGCAGTCGCCGCCCTGATGCAGGGAAATGTGGGGCAAGCGTGGCAGGAGTTCCAGAGCTTTCAGAAAGGGGACTGATCAAATTCTCGATTGTGCAAAAATTAAACTGCGTGAACAACGAAGTGAAAAACTCTTATCGAATTCACGCTAAACCAGATTTTTCTTTCACGGTTCAAAATGCCTCAAGTTTCATTTCGTGAGTTTGTTGCGGGGATACGATCGGGCCAACATCTAGGCAGTTTTGTCACGGATACGGTTCCGGCGTTGGCGGCGAGGCCCGATCGCGCTGACCTGATTTTCACCACCAAACAGCGCAGTTTAGACAAGCCTTTGATTTTGATGGCGGCGACGCTGGAGGATCTTTGGCCCTACGTTTTGGGCAGTCAGGCAGAGCGACAAATTTGGCAACAGGTCACCGATCGCCACTGGCCGGGCGCTTTAACCTTGGTGTTGCCTGCCACTGAGCGAGTGCCTGCTGTGATCAACCCCGGTGATCCGACGACGATCGGCGTGAGAGTGCCTGATCAGGCGATCGCTCGTACCATTCTGCAAGAAACGGGCCCTTTGGCAACGACGAGTGTGAATCGATCGGGACAGCCTGCCCTACAGACCATGCCCCAAATCGAAGCGGAATTCCCAGAAGTTTTGACCCTTTCTCAGTCTGAAATGATGCACTTAGAAACCAGCCAACCCGCATCCGGACAGCCCTCCACCGTCGCCAAATGGGTCGAAAACGGCTGGCAAATTTTACGCCAGGGAGCCATCACCCTCCATTAGGTGATCCAGAGAAATTCGGATATAAGTGTATTAATTAACGTCAGTTTGATGAACGCTTCGCTTTTAGATCCAGGAACGCCCCCTAAATCCCCCACGAGTGAGGGACTTTGAACCAGAATTCCTCTCTTAAAGTCCCCCAGAATTGGGGCATTGGGAGGCAGAAGCCGTGAACAACGACGCGGAAAACCTCTAATCGAATTCACGTTAATTAAATTAAGTTCGTTTTAAGAAAAAATTAGTTCATCTCAGAGCGGAACTCCTGGGTCAAAAATCCTTCGAGTACTCTGAGAACGGTTGTGCGTCATGGTTTGTATGATCTGGATAAATCTCGTGTGCCTGGGGAGTGGTCTGAGTGCGGGTTTGATGGCAGGCTGGCTTTTGTGGCACTCCAAACTGCGAATAGAACAAGTGAGCGATCGCCAAACCCAACTGGCCTATCAAATGGCGATCGAGATGAGCCAATTCAAGGGCGGTTTTTTGGCGCGGACTTCTCACGAATTGCGATCACCCCTCAACAGCATTATTGGCGTTCACCAACTCATTCTCGCTGACCTGTGCGAGTCGCCCGAAGAAGAACACGAATTTATCACGCAAGCCCACGAATCAGCGCTAAAAATGGTACGACTGCTGGATGAAGTGATCCAGGTTGCCAAAACCCAAAACAGCACCAGCGTTCCCAAATTGCAGCCTGTACAACTGACCAACCTGCTGCACGAGGTGGACAATATGACCCATCTTTTAGCAGAAAATCGCGGTTTGAGAATGACGATCGAGCTACCTGATCCTGAGATTTTTGTGACGGCTGATCCGCAGTGGCTCAGACAAGCGCTGGTCAGTCTAGTTAGCAGTGCGATTAACCAAATGCAACAGGGCAAGATCAAGCTTTTTCTAGCCGCCATTGATGCCGAATTTGCTCATCTGGTTTTAGAAGACGAACGCCCGATCGCCCAGTGGCAAGAAGCGATCGATTTACTAGAATCTACACCAGACCAGGCGACTTTAGAACTTTCTCCCGGATTTAACCTGATTCTCAACCAAACCCTACTCGAAGCGATGAAGGGCCGATTAGAACTGCTGCAACTTCCCTCTGGTGAGGAAACTGGAGAGACTTCTACTTGCATTCGCTGCTCCATTCCGATCGCTAATGTCTAACGCCCAACGTCCCCTGTCTAACGCCCAACGTTTCCCTCTCCACTCCCCAACCTAGTGAATAGGATCTCAATGCCAAAACTTTGCTAGACTCACTCAAGCTAACTGCTTACCGCGAATAGCCCCATGATGGATACGCTAATCGGCAAAACGCTCCAGGGCGGAAAATATACGCTGGATGCAGAACTGGGTCGAGGAGGGTTTGGCATTACCTTCAAGGCGACTCATCACTATCTCAATCAAGTGGTCGTGATCAAGACGCTCAATGAGGCGTTGAGAAATGATGCGGCTTATTTAGATTTTCAGCGTAAGTTTCAAGATGAGGCGCGACGGCTGGCGATCTGTGTACATCCCAACATTGTCAGAGTCAGCGACTTCTTTTTGGAAGATGGCTTGTCTTATATGGTGATGGACTATATTCCCGGTGAGACGCTAGAAGAATTGGTGTTTCCCGATCGCCCCCTCCCCGAATCCACAGCCATCCATTACATTCGACAAATTGGCTCGGCGCTGCGAGTGGTTCATCAAAACGGGCTGCTGCATCGAGACATCAAGCCCCAAAATATTATTCTTAGAGAAAACACTCAGCAGGTTGTCTTAATCGACTTTGGCATTGCACGAGAATTTACCCCCGGCTCAACTCAGACGCATACCAGCATGATTTCGGTGGGCTATGCGCCGATCGAGCAGTACCTTTCTCAAGAAAAGCGTAGTCCTGCAACCGATGTCTATGGATTGGCGGCGACGCTTTATTCTTTGGTGACGGCGACGATCCCGATCGCGTCGATTTTAAGAGATAGACAGCCGATGCCAGAGCCGCGCGGGTTGAGACGTAATCTCAGTGCAGCGACCAATCAAGCCATCATGCGAGGAATGGCGATCGACATGCAGTATCGCCCGGCGAGTATCGAAGACTGGTTGGCACTGTTGCCAGGAGAATCGGGAGGGGCAGTCTTGGCCAGCGAGGAGCTACTGCAAAACTTGTCTCAAACTCCACCTCCGCCTATTGTTTCGCATACCGAAGAGCCGACGATCGCTTTTCGTCCGCCTGCTGACAGAATTCCTGTTGAAACGATCGCGCCTCAGTCTCAGCAGATCGCGCCTCGGCAAATTGTCGAACCTTCTCGCAAATCTGGCTTAAAAATACTTTTGGGTCTGGTGGCGCTTTCGGGCGTGACGATGGCACTCGTTGGGTTAGCCAGTGTTTTGTTGAGACGACCTGAACCTGCCCCGATCGTTGCAGAAAGTCCTCAGCCGTCTGTCGAGCCGTCGGTTTCGCCCAGTCCTGAGCCTGAGAAAATTGTTCCTATTCAAACGCCCTCCCCTTCTCCCAAGCCTGTCGAGCTTGAACCCACCCCGCCTATTGCCTCTCCCGAACCGACTCCACCCGCCCCAGAGGAGCCTACTCCGCCAAAAGACCCGTCTCGAATTCCAGGATTTCCAACGGGTACGTCTGAGACCGAAGTGCGATCGGCCTTGGGAACTCCAACTAGAGTTAAGGCAGGCTATTGGGCAAATACGCGCAGTGCTTTGTATGAAGTGGTGCCCGATCGCATTTCTCTCGCCTATATTTACGATCAAAGCTCAGGTAAAGTGCGTCAGACCGAAGCCTCTTTTGCTCAGTCGATCGACGATTTACAGATCCGGGTCACGCTCAATGGCATGATGGGCAGCCAAGCAACGGACGACATTATGCAAGGCCTTCAGCGCGTCTATCAGCGACAGTCTAATCAATTTAGCTTCAATCAAAACGGACTAAAAGGGACGATCGAACGTAACAGCAGCGATCGAATTTATATTGCTGTTTGGGATGCTGATTTGCATTAGTGATTTGTCCAAATCTTCTGCCTCCCAATGCATTCAGCCTCCTCTTTTTAGAGGATGTACTGATTAGTAACCAACTAGAAATCTTCATTTGCGATCTTGATATTTTCAAAACGAGATCCCCAACTTTGCTAGAAAGCGGGGATCTGATACCAAATGAAAATATAGCAATCCAAAATCACTCGTGAAATGCAGACTTGATCGTGCCCCTAGATCCCCCAACGTTGGGAAACTTTGAGCCGAGAGACTTCCTAGATTTCAAGACCCATTCCCAAGTTTCAAAGTCCCCCAGAATGGGGGATTTAGGGGGCGAAGCAGACTGGAACGGAGCAACAAAAATCTGTTCATGACTCATTTAGGATTGCTATAGGTTGCAGCCGATCGAGCAAACTCCCCCACAAGTAGGGAAATTAGGGAGCAAAGATCTGTAGCAAGTCACCGTTGATGGCTATGACACCTCATCAGCAAAAGATTAATATCTGCGAGATCCGGTTGTTTCGCTGGTGACACCAGGATCGCGGTAAGCGGCTCCTTCATCTCTGCTCTTGCGGCCCATCAGCCCAAACAAGCCGAGCAAACCGAGCAAACCCCAATAGCCGTTTCTGCCTTCGTTGTTGTACTCTACGTTGGAGGTGCCGGAAGTGGTGCCAGTCGTGGTGTCGCCAGAGGTTGAGCCACCCGTACCAGGTGCAGCGGATTGAGCGGACGCGATCGTAGCAGGCAAAACAGATAGGCTCAGTGCCAA
Source organism: Phormidesmis sp. 146-33 (assembly GCF_052939515.1). Taxonomy (NCBI): domain Bacteria; kingdom Bacillati; phylum Cyanobacteriota; class Cyanophyceae; order Leptolyngbyales; family Leptolyngbyaceae; genus Phormidesmis; species Phormidesmis sp. 146-33. The sequence continues at coordinate 1,972 of NZ_JBJPHU010000055.1, read as the reverse complement.
AGCGCCCATTCCCAAAACGCTGGAGATTTTTGAAGTTTTCATGATTAGAATCCTTAAGCTTTATGACTGGATGTGAACACTACACAATTTATTGACTCACCAAACAGACGAAATCATTCTTAAGCTGGAGATGGTGATCTGCTTAAAGTTCAGTTTTATTTTTCTCTCAAAATTGTGGCTAGATTATGGCTCACTTAAAGCCGATCGTAATCCCTCGACAACGCGGTCGAGTCCGACGGCCCGTGAGGCTTTGAACAAAAGGCGATCCCCAGTTTTTATAGTCTGCTTTAAGTGCTCAATGATGTCTGCGTGGGTGACGAATTTTTGAGCATTGAGAGAGGAGGCTCCGATCGTCAGTGCAGTCGCTTCTGGCTCATCGGCCAGGATTAATAGTTGATCTAGCTGAAGATGTTTGACCATCGCGCCCACTTGTTGATGAAAGTCGAGGGAGCGATCGCCCAATTCTTTCATGGTTCCTAAGATGGCAATGTGTCGCTTGCCGGGGGTTTGTGCCAGAAGTTTTAAGGCGGCTAACATCGACTCCAGCCCGGCATTGTAGGTTTCGTCCAGTATCACGATATCGTTGGGCAAGTCAAACTTTTGCGATCGTCCTCCGGGTAGACAGACTGCTAGATGGGTTAGTTGTGATTCATCTAAGTGAAGCGCTTTGACCACTGCCAAAACTGCTAAAAAGTTGAGCGCGTTGTGTTCTCCAGGAAGCGGTAAATGGAATGGGATAGATTGTACTTTTAGCGTTTCAGAATCTATCAACTGCCCGTGAACGTCGCCGCCCTGTAGACCATAAGTGATGGTTTTTCCGGGCCATACCATTTGAGCCGTCTTTAGCAGTAACGGGCTGTCATGATTGAGAATCGCGATCGCATCACTTGACATTTCTGCCAGCAATTCACATTTTGCTTGAGCGATCGCGGTTTCTGATCCCAATCTGCCGATGTGTGCCGTTCCCACATTTGTAATGACTGCGATATCAGGACTGGCGATTTGACTGAGTAAAGCGATTTCTCCTTGCGCTCTCATTCCCATTTCAACAACGGCATAATTATAATCATGATCGAGTTCCAACAGCGTTTTAGGGACTCCGATTTCGTTGTTGTAGTTTGCTTGAGTTTTGAGAACTTTTCCATAGTGTGACAGCGCGGCTGCGATCAGCTCCTTGGTAGTAGTTTTGCCGACCGAGCCTGTAATGGCAATCACCGGAATATTGAATTGTTTGCGCCACCAGTGAGCGATCGCTTGATAGGCTGCCAACGTATCTGAAACGATCAGCAGATTTGAGTCTTGAGTCGGGAATTGGGTATCGACGATTGCGGCGATCGCGCCCTGTTCTAAAGCAGCGTTGACAAAATTGTGTCCGTCAAACTTTTCGCCCCGCAATGCTAAAAAAACTTCACCCGGTTTGATGTTGCGGCTGTCGGTGGTGATGTGGGTGGCGGTTTTGGTCAGGTCAGACAACTGATGAGCAGCACCCAGAACTTCGGCCAATTGAGCAAGCGTGGCGTGGAAAGGCATAGCGGAAGGGATGAGAGAGGGCGTTGCCCCGCTTTCGCGAGGAGGGATGAAAGAATGGTGCCAATTGATTTTGGGTGTGGGCATTCCTTCGCTGATTATTAAAGAGCGATTCGATCGTTTTTGTCAAAGTTGGGAGCGATCAGTCTCGCAAATCAGTGTTTTGAGTTGGTTAGACCTCAGATCCTCTTCTAGTATTACGGCTGTAGAGTAGCTACAATACAGCATTACTCAGGAAGACAAACATTTTTGCTATGCTTTCATGTCAATCAATTCTGGCAACAGCCGCAACTCCAATTTCAAAGAACGATGTTTTGGTTAGTAATTATTGATTCGTGATTAGTCGCAGATTGATGGCTAAGAACTAATAACCCGAATTTGAGGATTCTTACCTGCTTGACTGACAAAACTCAGGAAAGCGAGAAAGGAAGCTAGGAGGGAAGTA
>NZ_JBJPHU010000260.1:0-1947 GCF_052939515.1 Phormidesmis sp. 146-33 | reverse complement strand
GTCCGCTTCATCGACTTGTGTACGCCCAGCATGGGCGTGATCTAATGGGGTGAAAGTCCCCTGTGGTGGAACCAACGTCCAAATGAACCCAAAAGTTCCGAGTGACGATAACCACTAGTTTAAGGCAAGGGCGTTCCCGCGAGGGAAGGTCTGAAGGAAGCCAGCGACAAACCGACGAGCCGACGAACAGAAACGTCATAGAAGGCGCTCGTCCCCCGGATGAGTTGGCACAACACAACGAAATCCTTGGTTCAAGGGGCGCAGTAAATGACGCGGTTGCGGCGGGAGAGATCACGGTCTTATCTGGGGAGGTCTGTGCGGTTGCGGTTTGTTGACTATGGGAGTCTGACTGAGGTCTCGCGGGAAACGGCGAGGGAGCCACAGAACCCTAATGTCAGCAGAACAGCGCTCTTGGGAGTAATTTCAAGGGTTCACCGTACAGAAGTCAGCCGAAGCCATAGTAGTCCTAACAGACGAAGGGCTGAACATGAACGAACTAAGGAGGAGCCATGAACAACTCAGACGCATCGATGAACCCGGATGGGGGAGATCGCGTTTGGCGTGCTGACACAGAGCCAGCCTTAGACAACCTGATGGCGCGAATCTTAGAGCGCAACAATGTTCAAAGAGCCTGGGAACGGGTGAAGTCAAACAAAGGCGCACCCGGCAGTGACGGGATGAGCTTAGAAGACTTTCCTGCCTATGCTCGTGAACATTGGCAAGAGATTCGCCAATCCTTACACGATGGCAGCTACCAACCGCGTCCCGTGCGACGGGGGGTGATCCCGAAGCCGAGAGGCAAAGGAGAGCGAAAATTGGGGGTTCCTTGTGTCGTAGACCGAGTGATCCAACAAGCCATCTTGCAGGTGCTTACGCCAGTTTTTGACCCAGCGTTTTCTGAGTCAAGCTATGGTAGCCGACCACACCGTTCGGCTCATGGAGCGATCCAACAGGTGAAAACGATTGTGAAAGCAGGGTATCGCATTGCGGTTGATCTAGATCTGGAGAAATTCTTCGATACGGTCAATCACGATGTCTTGATGTCTCGTGTGGCTCGAAAAGTTGCTGATAAGGGACTTTTGGGGTTAATTGGTCGTTACCTGAGAGCCGGGGTGATGGTGGGAAGTACTGTTGAACCGACCGCATGGGGCACACCACAAGGGTCTGCGCTTTCACCCTTGTTGTCCAATATCCGATTGGATGATTTGGACAAAGAGCTAGAAGCGAGAGGGCATCGATTTGTTCGCTATGTAGACGACCTAGTAATCTTGGTCAAAAGCAGACGAGCAGGGCGGCGAGTGATGGCTAGAATGAGTGGTTACTTGACCCAAATGCTGAAGCTCAAAGTGAATCGGGAAAAGAGTCGAGTGGTCAAGATTGAGGAGTTGAACTATCTCGGATTTACTTTCCGAGGCATTCGCATCTTCGCTTGTGATCAAGCTCTACAAGACTTCAAATATCGATTGCGGGGCTTAACCGCTCGCAGTTGGGGAGTCTCCATGTCAGAGCGATTCGAGCGCTTGAACCGATACTTGCGAGGGTGGATGAACTATTTCGGTATTTCCCAGCACTACACCCCCATCGAAGCGTTAGACGGTTGGTTGAGGCGGCGCCTTCGCATGTGCTACTGGAAACAGTGGCGCAGACCGAGAACGCGCATCGCTCATCTACTCAAGTTGGGAACCAGTAAGCGTCAGGCGATCTCGACGGGCATTAGTCGCAAAGGCTACTGGCGCTTGTCGAAGACCCTAGCAACGCAAACGGGAATGACGAATGAGTGGTTGGAACAACAGGGATTGTTATCGATTCGCAAGTTCTGGATGAAAGTCCAAGGTTATGCGTAAGCCATCTGTGATTGTCTGCGCGTCTTCATGAACCGCCCATTGCGGACCCGCATGATGGGTGGTGTGGGAGGGGAGGGTTAATTGCTCTCCTCGACCCGATTAG